>NZ_MEIH01000351.1:0-62363 GCF_001723155.1 Haladaptatus sp. W1 | reverse complement strand
GGGGTCCTGCCAGATCATGACCTCGTCGGGGACGTCAGGGCCGAGGAAGCGCTCGGGCGGGCCCATGTCGCGGTGGATGAGCTTGTACCACGCCCGCGCGAACACCTCCTGGAACTCGTCGGGGTGCTCATGGAAGCGCTCCAGGATCTCCAGGTAGTCCTCGTCGCGCTTGAGAGCGACGTCCGTCGTCAGCATCATCGGCTCCTCCGACTCGTTGAATTCCTGCGCGTGCGGAGCCTTCGTGATCGCCTCGCGCTCTTCTTCGCTGGCTGGCCGCCACTGCCACGCGCCGCCGGGTCCCTTGTGAGGCTCCCACTCGTAGTTGAGCAGGTTGTCGAGGTAGCCCATGTCCCACTGGGTCGGCGCGTCGGTCCACGGCCCCTCGATACCGCTGGTGATCATCCCGGCCTTCTGGAAGTCGTGCTGCCAGCCGAGGCCCTGCTCCTCGAGGGGGGCCGCCTCGGGTTCGGGACCGACCTCCGCCTCGTCGTCCGCGCCGTGGACCTTCCCGAAGGTGTGGCCGCCAGCGATGAGTGCGACCGTCTCCTCGTCGTCCATCGCCATGCGGTCGAACTCCTCGCGGATATTCTTCGCGGACCCCTCGACGTCGGGCTCGCCGTACGGCCCCTCCGGGTTGACGTAGATGAGGCCCATCACAGTGTTCGCGAGCGGGTCCTTGAGGTTGCCCACCTCTCCGTCCTCGTAGCGTTCGGGCGAGGTCGTCTCCCACTCGGTCTCGGGGCCCCACTCGACGGCCTCGTTGGACTTGTACTCGTCCACGCGACCGCCGGCGAAGCCAACCGTCTCGAAGCCCATCGAATCTAGGGCGACGTTCCCGGCGAGGATGATGAGGTCGCCCCACGAGAGTTTGCGGCCGTATTTATGCTTGATCGGCTGGAGCAGGCGGCGGGCCTTGTCGAGATTCACGTTGTCCGGCCAGCTACTCTCGGGCGGGAGGCGCTGGAGGCCGCCGGAGGCGCCGGCGCGGCCATCGCTGGTCCGATACGTCCCGGCGCTGTGCCACGCCATCCGAATGAACAACGGGCCGTAGTGGCCGTAGTCGGCGGGCCACCAATCCTGCGAGTCCTGCATAAGGTCCTCGAGATCGGACTTGACCGCTTCGAGATCGAGCTTCTCGAACTCCTCGGCGTAGTCGAAGTCCGAACCGTACGGGTCGAGGTCCGCGGCGTTGTCGTCGAGGATGTCGACTCGCAACAGGTTCGGCCACCACTCTCGATTGGACCAGGTCATGGTCGAACAGACGAACGGAACTGAAAAGTATTTTTCTGTCTGTAGGTATACTTATTCTATTTGTCAAGTAAAATCCCTCGAAACCGATATTCCTCATCTTCGAGGGGGGAATTCCGCAGACCGTGGAATACGGCTGTGAGCAACACCGATGCCACCCGGTGCAGCCGTTCAATGAATCACTGAAATACAAGTTTGACTGACATCAGAAAACTGCTGTCTCTCCGTTCACGAGGTCGCGGGTGAGCGACTCCACGTCGTCGAGCTCGTCGGTGACGATGTGTCGAACGCCGGTGAGTGAGAGCTCAGCGTGGGACGAGAACCCACCGAATCAGATCCATCGTGTCGTCCGGCGACTCGTCCAGCGCGCGAAAGAGCACGTCCCCATTGAGACAGTGCTCTGTGATCGGGAGTTCGATTCCATGCGCGTGTTTCAGACACTCTCGAACCTGGATGTGAACTACCTCATCCCGAAACGGATCACCAGCTCGGAATGCGAGGTGATAGAGCAGATGGACGAGGACGATCAGGAAGTCGCTGTTGAATCAGCGTCTGTTCACGTTGAGGCAGGTTCACATCCCATGCGGTTTCTGTACGTGCCGTCGACGAGCGGCAAGGGGACGACGGTGTTCGCGACGAACCTCCGAGTTGGGCCGGATGAGGCCGAGGCATTCTGTCGGCGGTATAGTCGTCGCTGGCAGATCGAAAACGAGTACAAGTCCATCAAGGGTGATTTCCTCGCGAAGACCTCCTCGAAGGACTACCGCGTGCGGTTGTTCTACTTCGTCTTCGCGGTGTTGCTGTACAATATCTGGCGGCTCACCGACTTCCTGCTGAAAGCGGGCGTCGACGACGAGATGGACTATGCGCCAGTCCTGACCGCGGGTGAGTGTGTCGAGAGCGTCGTCTCGGCGTTGATACCACCTGACTAACCGGCTGATCCCTTGCTAAGTCCGCTGCTCAGGAGTGGCAACAATATTCAGCAGCGCCAGAATGCACGCAATTTCTCACGCTCGCCCGATAGTTACACCCGAAAGCGTTCGAAACCGACGTTTGATTGGGGAACAGCACCACGAGTCAACGGATATTCGACCCAAAAATAGCCTATCCTCCGAAACTGTGCATCTTCCAAGTGCATGTAGAAGTTGAGACCGACGTTCTCAATGCATAGCGAATCGGTTCGAAAGGATACGATCGATCCTTCTTATATGATCTATTCAATTGTTAAATCTATATCACAAATGCAATCACACAAGACAATTTATTTGGATAATAATTCACCCAGACAATTTTAATAAACCGATCTGCTAAAGTACTCCAAAAACTCTCTCAGGTTGATAGTGAAGGCCAAATATCCATTCCTGGAGTTGAGTTTGTTGACTTAATGGTT
This sequence comes from Haladaptatus sp. W1, assembly GCF_001723155.1. Classification (NCBI taxonomy): domain Archaea; kingdom Methanobacteriati; phylum Methanobacteriota; class Halobacteria; order Halobacteriales; family Haladaptataceae; genus Haladaptatus; species Haladaptatus sp. W1. The sequence goes on along the minus strand of NZ_MEIH01000351.1, from coordinate 59,725 downwards.
CTTGATATAAATACTGCATATGAGAATCAGAACACTACTAATTCTTTGCATAATCATATTAGTCAAAGCCATGACCAAGCGGTTGTATCACCAACCGCTTCTTCTAGCGTAGTTGATCGTTATACACGGTTTCGACGACTAAGGGGTGACTGTAATTACTTCAACGATTATACTCATCTATTTAAGGGATCTTCCCTTACTCTTACAAAGAAAGCGTCAGCCGTTGGTTTAGGCGGATTATCAGGTGCTATCTGCTTTGTATTGGTTAGTAGTCTCGCTGGCTCGATCTTATGTAGTGCTGCAGCTGCCTTCATCATAATCTTCCACAGTTTCGGAGGATAGGCTACCTTCACGTGTTTTTCGGGCCAATCGTGGCTCGAATGGGCCACGTTAGTGAGGTCTCAGCTATACCTCTCGGATTAATCTTAGCAAGTAAGCGAAAACACGTCAGAATTCAAGATCTCGCAGAGCGTCGCCACTCACAATGGGTGGCCCGAGTCGGCGTTAAGCGTTAATCCGGCGGGACCAGTGCTGAACAAACTAACTCGATACACTCACCAGCCGTCAGAACCGGGGCGTAGTTCATCTCACCGCCGACACCAGCCTTCAACAAGAAATCGGTGAGCCGCCAGATGTTGTGCAGCAGTACCGCGAACACGAAGTAGAACAGTCGTACTCGGTAATCCTTTGAGGACGTCTTCGCCAGAAACTCGTTCTTGATGCTCTTGTACTCGCTCTCGATCTGCCAGCGACGGCTGTAGCGGCGGCAGAACGTCTCAGCTTCCTTGGGGTCGACTGAGAGGTTCGTCGCAAAGACCGCTGTACCCTCTCCTTTCGTCGAAGGGACGTACAGAAACTGCATCGCGTGCGAGCCCTGCTCGACGTGGACAGTCGCTGATTCAACGGCAACCTCCTGCCGATCCTCATCCATCGTCTCGATGACTTTACGCTCGGTGCTGTGGATTCGTTTCGGGATGAGATAGTTCACGTCGAGGTTCGAGAGCGTTTGATACACTGCTTTGGAGTCAAACTCCCGGTCGCATAGCACCATTTCGATAGGAACGTGCTTCTGTGCGCGCCGAACAAGTCGTCGGACGACACGATGAATTCGATTCGGCGGATTCTCGTCCCACGAGGAACTCTCACGGACGGATTCGACAGCGAGAATCAACGGGATATTCCATCCGACAACCGAAAGTGTAGCGAACTTGAATGCTCGACCTTCGCCGTCCTTCGTCCCGCTAACCATCGGCATTCCCTCTACGTTACCAAAGTATCGAATGGTCGTGATATCAATCGCGACGGTGACTGGACGGCGAAACGAAGACTCCGATTGAATTGCTGAGAGGAGTCGTTCTGTCGCCTGCTGAAACCCATCGAGCAGGTCCTCAGGATCAAATTGCTTGACTGCGCGGAGGTGGGTGTCTCCGTGAGGGCCATATTCTTTGCCCCGATGGAATTTGAACCGTGCTGCGCCTTGTGGAGTACCACATCCGACCATTCCGATGAACGTCTGAAGTTCAAAGAATTGCGTGTCTTCATACGTCGCGTTCTGTGCTCTCTCAGAGTCGAACGGACCAAAGCCGTGCTCACGAGCGAGGCGGGTTGTACGGTAGATTTCGTCATCAGAGAATTCAGTGGCATTCTCAGACGAGTCAGTAGTCTCCTCTGATAACTGTTTGACTTCCTCTAGTGGCCGGACTTCGGGAACGGAGAGGTCCTCGTTATGGATTTCCTTGACTAAGCAGTGTGCACTGGCAGTGACATACCCACGAACATCGTTGTCAAAGCGATTGTGCCACGTTCGAGAGATGACTGACTCATCGGGGATGCGTTTGAGCCCGAATACGTCCGCAAGTTCCGGGTGTCGTGTGAGGGTGCGATAGCTGTCCCCAGTGACTTCCCGGTAGAGGAAGAGCTTGAGCATTCCATGAAACGAGTACGGTGCGGGATGCCACTCCGGGTAGCCGTCTTTGAGCGTCTCGATCTGAAGCTCAAGGTCGGTGAGTGCAGCACAGAACGCTGTTCCTTTGCGGAGGTGCTTGCGGAGTTCGAGGGCAGCGACAAAGGCGTCGGTCAATCGGCGGCCACGCTGTACCATTGGTTCGTCTTGCCGATAGATATTTGACAGCGGTGATGGCTCTTTCTTTGCACTTCTCACGGAGTCGACTTTCGCTTGGAACACATACTCAAGAGTAAAATCGATCGACTGCACGCCGGGCTTAAGAGTAAACGGCTCGGGATATCGTATTGAAAAGGCACTGTCAGTACGTCTCACTCAAAAGTTAGCGATTTCCAGAGTGTGAATAATATACATTCAAGGTTCAGGAAGAGAGGAGTGCGACCAACTTGGACGAAGAGAGTGCCAAAAGCGCGTTCGAACTGACGACAGGTGAACTCTGTATTTGGTGAGAGAACTCGGCAGTCCACAGCGGTCGTAAATGGTTTTCTCCTTTGGCGTCAGGAGACCGGGAGTACGCTCGGATTGCCCCTTTCGGGTCGGTGATATAGAGGAACCCGCCAGCAACCACGGGGCTCGTATCGACGGGTATTCGTTGGTTGGTAGTCGGAAGTGAAGCGCGACCGACATCGTGGCCGGTCATCTCGTCCAATGCTCGGATGACCCCGCTTATCGTCGTACAGTAAAGCAGGCCAGAATTCGGGGACATCGCCGGCGTCCCCGTAATGTAATCTCGGTCGAACGAGCGCTTCCATGCTCGTTCACCTGTCTCTACATCGTAGGCTTCTAGTCGTCCAGCTGCTCCGTCTTGAGTCGCACTGCTAACGTAAAGGTGGTTGCCAAGGACTGGCGTGGTCGTGATCGTTCCGAGTTCTGTTGAAGCCTCCCATCGCGTCGTTCCATCTGAAACATTAAGCGCGAGAATCTTTCCATCACTTTCACAGAGAACCACGAGTGATTCGTCCGCTGCAGCTGGTTGTACGACGATTCCAGTCTGTCGCTTCCACACGACGTTCCCGTTGTGGATGTCAATTGCGTACACGGCTCCTGTACCCGCACTAATCGGGACGATGGCAACATCCCCAACGACGGTTGGTATCGTTCCTCTACCACCGAGACGCCGTATCCACGTTTTGGTCCAATTACGGCGCTCAACACCTACCGATCGGAAACCGTCCGAGAACGTTACCCGTTGATCTACGACTGTTGGCGTTGAGATGTCGGCGGATCGACCCGCAATTTTCGTTGTTCGCTCGCCGGCGGCGTCAAAGACGCCGAGATATTTACCGGCTGTAACTGGGGCGTATATACCTGATTCATCCACGACAGGGGTCACGACACTCGGCTCAGTTTCGGCCGTTAGCGGAGTCTGCCACGCGACGACGGCGTTTTCACCCGGTCCACTGGTAGTGACGTGTCCGGTTCGCTTGGCATTGCTTCGGTACGTCGGCCAGCGTCCGAATTGAATCTTCTCGTTCGTGGGTTTTGTTTCGATCTGGATCGGTACGCTCTGTGTTCCCGGTGCTCGGTGTAAGCAGCCAGAGAGCGAGAGGCCGATACCGAGAGCGAGGAACGAACGACGGTTCAGTGAACCGTTAGTGGGGGCCAACATATGTACAGTAACGCTCTCGTATCGTATAACTCTAGGTATAAATTTTATTTAGACGCACCCTCCGCAAATGTCCTCATAGAAGACGATTGAGTGGTCTACCGTCTCCCGGTTGAAGTTACTCCCATTTGCAGAGAACGTACTCCGGGAGTAGAGTCGCATCAGATTGAACTGACCCTCATTACCGTGCCAACTCGCCATCGTTGCCGGTCGGAACGTACAAGTGTCGTCACCGGCGTCGCCGTCAATGTTGATGTCCCACGCACCCATCTGCTCGTTGTCACTCGTTACGACATCAATGTCAAAGTCGCTCTGCGTGTAAGTGTAGGAGTATCCGACCGACCCACCACCAGATGTGTCACCTGTTAGTGTAATTGATTGCCCAATCGTTCCAGGCGTGGACTGCTCAGGTTTCCAATCTTCCACGATGAGGTCGTTAGACTCGTAGAAGTCATGCTGATCTTCACCATCCTCGTTGTGCCAGTTATTGAAGGGTCGTCAGGCCACTCGATCATTCCAGGATATGTCGTCCATTTGTCTTCAAAGACGTACATCGCCGCTCCAAGATCCCTACTCAGCGTGTACTTGTTTTTCAGCTTCCCTCGGGGTTTCGTCGCGGATATAATCGTGTCGCTTTCGAGTTCCGTCCAGTCTCCTTCACTGGCGGTCGTCAATACGCCAGAGATTGTCGTCGACTTTCCGTGTCGGGCTGCCTTGATTCGCTTACTGTACTCTGCTGCTTCCTCACGAACTTCCTTCTGTACGTCTCCAACCGACTCTGGGGATCCCGCAAATCCAAGTACCTGCAACACGACACCATCGGGCGTGGCTCCAGCGGCCACGGCGACGAGTCGCCCGCTCCCTTCTGCTCCGATGCTAACTTGTTTGTCGTCGTCAGCACCGTGTCGAGTGGCTGCCTGTGTGACGGTACTCGAACGAATTTCGTTTACTTTCTCGGCTGGGACTGGATTGTTGTATGACTGTTCCACCAACGTCATCGGTGAGCCCTGGCGAGCTACCGCACCGACGATCCCGGAAGAACCTGCGAGTCCCAGTGCTGCCGCCGAGGTTAAGACCGAACGGCGACTGAAGCTGCTCAGTTTCTTTTCTCCTCCTACACCGATGTTTGCATCTTTCATAATGTACAAAAATAGTATAGCAACACATCTATTTATAATTTTCTATGAATTTAATAAAAATTTATATCTTAGATGGATGCTGGTTAAAATTTGAAAAGATATCTTTGCAGAACTATATTATCAACTATTACTATTGAGAACCAATATATTTACTAGAGTTTTAAATAAAATGCTTCAATCTCCCAGATTTCCCCAACAATGTAGCCGTGAGATAACATTCTTGAAACGGTGTAATGCTCATGGTTAGTGTCTTCCGTGTAATGAACTCTCACTTATTCGATTCCTGTAAAAACCACCTGCTGTGAGGGTTGAGTTCTGATGCGCGCTTATTCTCACCACGAAACCAAATATTCGGGTACCAGTATAGCGGTTTCTGAATCAGATCGAAGACGAAGTTCAAGGACTCTTACAAACGGTAGGGGTTTATAATCGATAAATTTCTCTTGGTTCACCGAATACTAGTATGCATAGAAGGCGCGCATCAAACCCATCCTCCGAGATTGTGATCTCACAGAGATCGTGATTCCATATTGCGAAATATGATTTATCAATAGCTGAATGGCTGTTTCCGGCAGATAGAGATGTTCTATCGGATAGTTACATTGGAAGTGGTGGTGTGTATTTTACTTCCGGTTAAATCTATAAGCGGAAGTAGACTACCCCCGGGACTCTCAATGAAATCTGTGCGCAATTCGTAACTCAAACGAAGTCTCGATCGACCATCAGTTCGATAAGTCAGACACACTTATCCCGAGTTCTGACCACACCTCTTACCAAGCCAGAAGGCAACGAGAGGAACAAACACAAACGCAAATAGAGACACACCCCAGCTGTAAATTGTAACTGTTTGCCCAATCGTACCGAACACTGGAACCCATGAGGGCGAACCAGCAACCAGCGTATCGACAAGCAAACTAAGTCCTGCCCTGAGCAGAAACGCTACGAGAATGAGTCCGACAACTCCAAGTGGATACTGAATATTGTGCGACCGGTTATTGGTTGACATATATCGTTATTCGCGACGAAATGTCATAAACCTCTAGTGAGATTTTGAGCTTTATTTGTCAACCACACTAAACAGCATGATCGATCGGAACTCCGTTCACTGCTCCCAATTTTCTAACTCATAATCACATAAGTGGAAGCGATACGCCTCTCAGGTCAAACGACTCATTGCTCATAGTGACTATCAACGCAATATTCAATACGATAGAACTACTATCGTAGTACGATGACAACACTGACAATCAAGGTTCCCGATGGAATGGACGACGATATCAACGAATATATCGAAGAAACCGGTAAATTCATCAATAAAAGTGATTTCGCCCGTCATACCATCCGTCGATACATGGAGGAGAACCCAATCACGCTCTCAGACCAGACGCTTGAGGACATCCGAATCAGTGAACAGCAATTCGAGGAAGGAAAGACTGTCTCTCAAAATGAAGTGCGTGAACGACTTGGGCATCGCGAAGAATGACCACAGTCGAGTGGTCTGATAGAGGAGTAGAGCAGATAGAAGACTTGGAACATGACATTCAAGACCGAATTCTCACTAAACTCGACGAAGCCACTGAGTGGACAGAACACAGACTTGAGCCATTGACTAATTATCCCTATTACAAACTTCGAGCCGGTGATTATCGCATCATAATCGATTGGAAGCGGGATGCCGATGTGCTGCGGGTGCTTGCAGTCGGTCATCGAAAGAACGTTTATGACCGGAACCTGTAACCTCATTTCTTCTTGATTTGATAAGTGGAAGTGGAACCACTCCAGGACCCCCGAATCGATCCATGCGCAATCCGTGGTACGGATTTACTGCTCACTCGATTCATTCGGCGAGAAGATTCTATGGTGGATAAGAATACTATTGGCGAGATCGCGAGTTCCGCGGGAGAGACCTATGGCGAGCAAATTTAGGCCGAACAGGACGCCCACTGCACTGTGGGCGGTGGCCGGGAACCCAATCCAGAGCGGGCCAATGACGACCAGCGATAGGGTGCCACTGCGGAAACACTGGTACGAGAGTTAATTGTGCTAGTGATAACTGATGTCGATACCGATAAAATGGCAAATGATATTGATTGATGGAATGAAACTACTTTTCGATGTGGTATTTGTCTGCGAACCCCTCGCCGCTCAACCCTAATCAGGGATGGACAGCCCGCTAGCAGAATTAAGGCGAAGGACGATGTACCACATCATCTATCCAACAGGTACGATTGTACCGTTGATGAGTCGCTCTGTCATGGTCCACAGATGCAACGAGGACAAATCAGAACTAGCATGGACGTAGAAAGTACCGCTCGGCAGTTCATCGCGCTCGTCCGTGAGAACGAACTTGGTTTCTTGGCCGCTAGCTTCGCATACTACACTTTCGTCTCGATACTCCCGCTATTACTGTTGATCTTTTTGGTTGTCTCCACGATTGCGGGCGAAGAACTGGCCCGGACTGTACTCCAACAGGTAGCACTCACCGGAATTCTCACTTCGGATGGCCAGGAACTCGTCCGAGACGCGCTCATCTACCCGGCGGCACATTCAGAAGCCTCACTCCTTGGTATCGGTCTCCTGTTCTGGAGCGGCCTGAAGATCTTTCGAAGTCTAGTGTTCGCGTTTTCACAGATATACGATGTCCCATTCGAAGGCAGCCCAATCACTTCGATCCGAAACGGGGGCATCGTCATCGTCGCGCTGATCATTTCGGTCGCCATTCAGCTCGCTGTCTCGCTCCCTGCTGCCATTTTTCAGGCACAATTGCCGTTGTTCGGCGAAATAGGGAGGCTCGAACAGTTCATTTTCCTCTGTCTCATGTTGTTCCCACTGTACTATCTCCTTCCCCCAATACCACATCGGGTTCGGGATGCCCTCCCAGGGACAGTGCTCACAGCCAGCGGGTGGATTGTTCTTGAGTTCGGGTTTGGAATCTACACGCAGTACTTCTCGAATGTCTCCGTGTTCGGGGTGTTCGGTACATTCATCATTTTCATTCTCTGGCTCTACTTCGTTGGTCTGCTCATCCTCCTCGGTGCCTGTCTCAACGTCGTTCTCTCAAGTCGGTAACCCACGACTGAAGTCGTGGGCTTGTCAGTGGACTCCCCTTCTGCCGTCGAATCGACGGAGGCGTGGAAATCGCCGTTCAGGTTCAGCGTCCCTGACATTAGCGCACACTGACAGGGTGCGCCTCCACTCGAAGACGTCTGCCCCGAGTGGAGTTTCTTGAGAAGTTCACGAGCTCAGTATTCTGTTCTGAGTGCTGGACCGTCTCGAAGAGCTGGCGACCTGCAGTGGTTGCTTCCGCAGCGAGGTTCGGCGAGTCGTCGTCAACACTCTCTTCGGTCTCGTAATCCCCCACGAGGTTGATGAGCCGGGACTTGACCCCGTAGTGAACCACAACACACTATGCCGTCATCTGGTCTGGAAGACTGTCAACATCCTCAAGCTCGTCTGATGCCAAGAGCAATCGAAGCCGTGGCCGACCAACATCGATTGGTACTTTCTCTGTCTCGATAAGGCCGCGATCCTCGAGTTGTGTTTTAGTCCGTGAAAAGGTCGCTTTACTCGCGAGACCAATGTCTTCTCCCCACTTACTAATATCATAGAGAAGTACCTCGTTGTTTGCCGCCACTAATAACGCGAGGGCCACTTCATCGAGGTCACCACCTTCTTCAGGAATCGTCTCGGCTGATTCAACAATCATCATGAAATCGCCTTCGATCGCGTCTCCAAATTCCTCACCAAGCGTTTCTTGGATACGTGAGAGTGGTGGGGTTCGTAGAGTGAACGTCTCACTATCGTTCCACTCATCTTCAAACGTCGATCGGACGTTCTCGACCAGATCGTCATCTGTTGAGCGCAGCCCCGTCAACTTATCTTCCAACGTCACTACGGTTATGACTTCGTCATCGCTGACAAGCAACGAATTTCTCGCGATGTCAGTAGTCGTTCGAAGTTCTAGTGTGCCTCGGTCAATCAAATCAGCCACCTGACTCGCGAGGATGAAATCTTCGGCCCCTGTTTTGAGCACATCGGGAGTGGCAAGCACCTGAAATCCGGGTAGATCATCGTCAAACTGGGTTGCCGTCTGGATTATTATTTGGAAGACTTCCGGTGCTGGATTGACGACGAGGACTGTGTCAGCATCGTCGAGAAATGAGTGAATCGTTTCCGTGAATTCCTGGTCGATTGTGATGGATTCTGTAGACATACTTTCCAAATAGTGAAGATATGTCTTTGTTTTGTTCTAATTAACCATGGTAAGAGGAAGCTAAAACTAGCGGATGAACAGCTTAACCCGGGTAGGGAGCTCCGTGAGAATTTAGACTCGAGGGATGACGATTTCAGTGACATTCTCTCCACTCTAAACGGCGAGGTTTTAGCGCCCGCAATTCATCTAATGCCGGCTAGTTCATCGACGCATAGTGTTTATGCACGACTGGGTTGACGCTCCTCACCTAGAATGACCTTCGGTGGGATGGCGGGATACACAATTATTGGCCTTATTGCTATCCTCGCATTGATAATTTCGGCCCAAGTCGTCGTCCGAAAACTGGTTCGAGTCTCGAAATATTACGGCCTCTCGGAGGTTGTCATCGGAATGACGGTCGTGTCGGTCGGGACAAGTCTCCCCGAGATCGCCTCCCATCTTGTCGCATCGTATCGAATCGTTGTTGGTGTCGGACGACCGAGACCAGTTTCGGCGGCCGTACTTGGGGGTAACATCGGATCTGACGTCGTCCAGCAGACGCTCGTGTTAGGCTTAGTCGTCATTCTGGTCGGTGGGTTTCAGTTTTCACGAACATTCCTGTTTCGAGATTATCTCCCAATGATCGGGACGACCCTCGTCACGTTGGTCCTCGCATGGGATGGGATGCTCACCCGATTAGACGGCGCACTCTTAGTAGGATTGTTCATTCTCTACATGTACTTTCTTTATACGACACGGAACGAAATTCTACAAGAACAGGGAACTAGCCCGCCATCTGAAAATCCTCGTGTGGATCTTTTTGTTGCACTCGTCGCACTCGTTGCCTTGGTCGTCTCCGCCCACTTCCTGTTTCAGAGCGTCGAATACTTCGTCAGTCGAACTGCGCTCGCAGGATCACTCATCGGCGTTCTCGTACTTGGTATCGGTGCGGCCTCACCTGAGATGACGACTGCGATAACTGGATTACAAGAAGGTGCGGAGGGGATTTCGTTAGGAACACTGATCGGAAGCAACATCACGAATCCACTCCTCGGCATCGGCCTTGGCTCACTCATCTCGACGTACCATGTCCCGAAACCACTGATATACTGGGACCTTCCTATGGAGACCGTAACAGCAGGTATCCTACTCACATATCTGCTGCTAAAAGACGATTTCGGGGAGCTGTTGGGCTCGATAGCCAGAAAACTCGGCATGGATGGTGCGGCACTGTCACTCGAATCAATCGAGGAACGCCGTTTAGGACGTAGCGGTGCGCTACTATTGATACTGCTCTATTTTGGCTACCTTTCTATTAGGATTATCTACTTCCCGTCTGACTTCTGAGCATTGTCGGTTCACATCCACCCGAATAAAATGAGCAACAGTGGAACGAGGAGAAGCGAGAGAAGAAACCCGACGAAATAGACGACGGTTCCGACGATCGCGTTCTGCATCGCGTCAATAAACGATGTATACAGTGGATAGGCTACGAGCGAGAGAAGCGTCACGATGAAGCCGATGACCAGCAACAAAACCACGGTCATCACACCAATGGGCGTATGGAGAGCTAACGCAACGATGAGTGTGTCGACCAGGGTCCCAATGTTTGCCCCCAGAATGTATGGGATGATTTCGTCACGCTTGATGTGTCCACGATTATAGAGCGGGACAATTACGCCGAGAGAGAACGCGATACTCGTTGTTAATCCAGTGACGATAAGCCCGATTCCGAACGAAACCCACTTGTGTTGGAGTCGGGAAAGATACCGCTCTCTGAGTCGTTGCTTATCAATCCCCTTCAGTATTCGGTCGAACAATCGCATACTGAGGAGAATGCAACCAATCGCGACGAGAAACGCCACGCCTGCGCCGAGAATATCGATGAGTCCGCCGGTTAGTGCAGAGAATACACTCGGTGTCGATACGCCTCCTGTAGAAACATTCTGATTCGTCGAGACGGCAGTGCGAACCAACGGCATCGAGAGGTAGCCGAGAATCATCACCGGGAGGTAGATAGTATGTGTGAGCAGAAACGTGAGTAACCCCATTCGTACAGATTCTCGAAGCGATTCGAGTTCGGTGTTGAAGTAATCAAACGCTCCAATGAAAATGACAATAGCAGCTGCGCCAAGTCGGGATCCAATTATCATTAGGAACAATTGTGATGGTACGATAACGTTCGAGTTGAACAACGTGAGTGCGAGCGCGGCAACGACTGATCCGTTCGCAAGGACGTAGGAGGCGAACCAACTCGCGCCAAGAGCTGGGGAGTCCCCGACCACGATTTGTTGAAAATTTTGTCGCAGAGCCGGAGCAAGTGCGTCCGTCGTCGCACCCAGTAATCGAATGGCGAACAGAAATAGCACAATCACTCCGATCACTTTCAGTGACAGTATGACTCTGGGTCGTTCGGTCAGTCGGATCTGAATGGAATCCCAGCTAATGGTCCCCACCACCTAAGACTGACTTCCTGTACTGTCTAAATGGTTATGTCCATAATTGGCGATTTCTCTGTTATACGTCAAGCTAATATTCTAATCGAATAATGGGTGTGTTGTTGATTTCGGTAAAGCTATTTCACCTTGCTAACAACAAGCCCGTATCTTATATCGCCTCACGACATGTTAGTTACTATTCCATTTCTGAAATTAATTTGAACTCTCTGACCTCTGCACCATCTTGTGTTGTGCAGTGCGAGTTGAGATGTATCGAAACCTTTCGAGATACTGTACTTTGCGTACTTCGGACGGATGTACTTGAAATTGTATGACTGTCTTGGTATGATGAAGAGATTCTCTTGCTATGTCATCAGATAGAATGACAACTAAAATAAATTATTTATAAGTCGATTCTGATAGATGGCTGGGGAGGGGGGAAGAGAAATGGAACACTCGACGCTGTTCCTCGATATTCCAAAAGAGACCGCCGCAAACATCCTACTGAACAAGGTTCCAAAAAGTACTATTTCGACGGGAACCCCAGCGACACTTACTATCGAGTTGCTGAGTGACAACAGCGCAGCGCCGTCGACAGTGATTCTCCGAGATCATATTTCACGCTATGATTGTACGGTCAAATACGCCGATAAGCGTGTTCCGATACTATTGGACGGTTATCGTCTAGATTAAAAACCTTGATCAATCCTTGGTTTTGGCTTCAATGATAGCTCGACTTTTGGCGATCTTATTGGGCGAAAGAGAGTTTGTTGAGCAAGAACGAAATAGCTCGCTCCCGTTGTACAGATTGGGGGAATTAATGTGGTCACTGCGCTACTACTCGTGGGATTGTTCGTCGCCATATTCGTCGGATACAACATCGGCGGCTCTTCAACGGGGGTCGCGTTCGGTCCCGCAGTCGGCAGTCGTATCGTCGGGAAAATCGGAGCAGCAGCGCTCTTTACCGGGTTTGCGTTACTCGGTGGCTGGACGGTCGGGCGAAACGTCATCGAGACGATGAGCAACGGCATCGTCCCAGCCAGCCAGTTTACGCTAGAGACAAGTATCGTTGTCCTCTTTTTCGCCGGAGTCGCGCTGCTCATCTCGAACCTCTACGGCGTCCCGGCGTCCACGTCGATGACCGCCGTCGGTGCCATCGTTGGATTGGGACTGGCATCGGACTCGCTCAACTATCAGCTGATGTTCACCATCGTCTCGGCGTGGATCGTCGCACCGCTTTCGGCGTTCGTCGCCGGGTTGGTCATCGGTCGATATATCTATCCGTATCTGGACGCACGGTTTTCGTTCGCCCGAATCGAGGAGGGGCTAGTGTCGATCGATCGCTCCGGGTCGGTTCCGCGGTTGCGATTCGGACGCGGCGTCGGTGGCCGCGAGGTCGGCGGCGCGGTCTCCGTTCTTATCATCGCCTGCTACATGGGTTTCAGTGCGGGCGCGTCGAACGCGGCGAACGCCGTCGCGCCACTTATCGGGAACGGAGCCATCACCGCCAGCCAAGGAATTCTGTTGGCCATCGGCGCGATCGGCCTCGGTGGGTTCACTATCGCTCGGCGGACGCTCGACACCATCAGCGAGGGAATCACCGACCTGCCGATTCTGGCGGCCCTCATCGTTTCGCTCATCGGCGCGACCATCATCACTATCCTCTCTCGACTCGGCATTCCAGCGAGTCTCGCGGTGAGTACTACGTCGTGTATCATCGGACTCGGCTGGGGACGCGCCAGTCGCGCGGTAACGGTCGCGGAGGTGGCTGACGCCGCCATCGAGGGCGAATCGACACCAACCGCCGATCTGTCGTCGGGGGCGCTCATCGCCGAGACGAGCGAATCCGACGTGCCACCTGGCCCGACGGTCAGCGAAGTCGCGGAGGGTGAAGTTCCCGACCCATCCACGGTTGGCGACGGTGGCGAGGTCGGACAGGTGCCACCCATTGGTGAGGAGGACATCGAGGAACTGGCGGCCGAGAGCCTGTTCGACCCAGCGGCGACGAGTCGAATCGTCCTATTGTGGATTCTCTCGCCGACCCTCTCAGTCATTGGGTCGTATCTCGTCTTCGCGTTTGTCTTGCACGTTGGGTGAGTCGTTCGGTCGTGTTCGCTATAAAGTCGCGTTGTAATTCTGTCGTGTTCATCTCCCGAATCCTTCGTCTCGATTCATGACGAAAGCAGAGAAAACCGTTTTACTTCGTGACTGTTGTTTTGAGTTCTCATGGGGGATCACGTTCTCGTTCCGCTTGATGGCTCACCGAAGGCAGAGGAAGCGTTCGACTATGCGTTGAGAATGCCGGACGTGGATATCACGGTCATCACCGTCGTCAATCCGTTCGACATCGACCCATTAACGCCGGGGTTACAGTCACCGCTCGGAAAGGCGGGGATGCCAGCGTACTCACAAGAGTGGTACCAGAAAGAGTGGAAAAATGCAAAACAACTCCACGAAGAGATGCACAAGTTGGCAGACGAACGGGGGGTTCCATTCGAGAGCGTCGTCAAGATGGGCCAACCGACGCGCCAGATCCTCACTTACGCTCGGGAGAACGACGTGGATCACATCGTCATCGGAACGCACGGTCGGGACGACATCACAGATATTCTCCTCGGATCGGTCGCGGATCGGGTGATGCGCCGCGCGCCGATGATGGTCACTGTCGTTCGGTGAAATCCGCGGGAAAGGCTTCGAAGACGAGAAGAGATCAATCGTGGAAAATCATCCGTGACCGGTCCGGAACGGATAAAATTAAACTACAATATTGTTATCAGGGCTTCTCGAATGCGAAGTTTGAACGGATCGAGTGCCACGAGGCGATCAACGCGTATGTGTGGGAGATTCTGTTAGAGACGAAAGCAGTCCTCAAGGAGCATGGGTGGCGCATTATACACGGCATCGTCGATAGTATGTTGGTGACGCCGATCGAAGGGGAGGAGTCGACGTCGCTTTCAGATGTCACCTGTCCTCTTTAGACTTCCTGGCTTCCTTCCACCGGCGTCTCTTCTCGTGCGGCTCGCCGATTTGCCATTCCGACCATGAGCATCGAGAGACCTGTGGCGAGCAAATTCACGCCAAACAGGACACCCACTGCCCACAGTGCGGTCACCGGGAATCCGATCCAGAGGAGGCCAGCAACGAGCAGTGACAACGTACCGCTCGCGAGAAGCCACAGCCATCCTCTATTCCCATGACCGGTAATCGCCCACCCGATCTCGAGGATACCGTCGACAATGAAAAACGCGATCGCGAGGATTGTCAGTGTCGTCAAACCGATCACGGGATTTGCCATGAATGAAATCCCTGCAAATCCATAGAGGATGCCGAGCACGATCTGCCAAAATGCCCCCCAAAAACTCCCCGCCGAGAACGCATGTGCAATATGGATAATTGCACCGACCACCAGAAGCGCACCAAGAAGAAGCGAGAGCGAAATCCCAGTAACAAACGGGAATACTATCGCGAGGATGCCGAGAATCGCGATGATAGCTCCTGCAAGCACGCCACCCTGTTCAGATTCCATTTCGCCGGCCGGAATTGCTGCAATGTGATTCATGATTCTTACCCAACCATATCCCTGTGGGGTAAGTAGAAAAAAGAGTCCAATCGTTCACGTCATGCCCTGACAACACGAATACTACAACCTCTCACCAACGCCCGTATAACACTCGTTTACTACTCGTTGAAATTCACGTCTCCGACTCTAACATCCATTACAGGTCAATCCCACTGTCGGGAACCGAACGTGACCCTCTGGTGATTACCTGCTACCCCATCATTCTCGCAGCTACAGCTGTACTCTGTTGCGACCCCTCGATAACCTAATCGAGTGGCCAATACACGATCTATCGGTGCTTCTTCAGAAATCGATTTCCCTGCTGGTACGGTTCCTGAAGTTTACGTCGAATTTGGAGGCCGTTTTGCCGAGACCGAGAAAGCCCACGTCATGGTCACCGTTGCCTTATTATCACCAGACGGATGTGATGGTCAGTTTTTGCTTAGACACCCTGAATCGGCCGTCTAAGCAGATATCTACGAATCTCAATAAAAACCAGAGATAAATCTCCCCAGTGCCTTCTACGCTTATTCTCGATTTAACAGTGCCCTGTTCAGAGAATATTCGTTCTCAAGGGTTGGAGACGATAGTGGCCAAGTACAGTGTTGCCATCGTCGGATGAAATTGCTGGGGGTGATACCGACCGAACCAACAACGTTCGAGATCTGGGGGATTACCTGATAGGGCTTGAGCCTGTAGTAGTCACATGGCGAGTCTCCGTCTCGGTTCGCTGTTCGGCATCCCGATCAGACTGGGCGTTTCGTTCTTGTTGATCCTCCCACTGCTGGCCTATCTCATCGGTTCGCAGGTTGGCCTCACAGTGAACTTGATCAACGGGATCTTCAGGACTCCACTCGATCCTGAGCCGCTTACCGCGGGGTTGCTCCCCTGGCTCTTGGGAGTGGGCGCTGTACTCGGTCTCTTCGCCAGCGTTCTCTTGCACGAACTAGGCCACTCACTTGTAGCACGCCGGTACGGCCTTGAGACTGAATCGATCACGCTGTGGTTCTTAGGCGGTCTCGCACAGTTTGCGGAGTTGCCTGACGACTGGCGCCAGGAGTTCACGATCGCCATCGCCGGCCCGATCGTCAGCGTCGCACTCGGGGTCCTGTTCTACGGGTCGTTCGAACTGCTCGCTGGCAGGCTCCCCGCAGTTCGGTTCGTGATCGGCTACTTAGCGGTGCTCAACGTGGTGCTCGCGGTGTTCAATATGCTTCCGGGATTCCCAATGGATGGTGGGCGAGTCCTCCGTGCGGTGCTCTCGCGTAACCGGTCGCGCCTGCAGGCAACCCGCATCGCCGCTGCCGTCGGGAAGGGGTTCGCGTTCCTGCTCGGAATCGCTGGAGTCTTTACGTTTAACCTGTTCTGGATTCTTATCGCCTTCTTCATCTATATCGCCGCGACAAGCGAGACCAGCCAGGAGGTTATGCAGGCGGCCTTCGAGGGACTGACCGTTAGGGAGATAATGACGCCGGCGGCCGAACTCGATACGGTAGCACCCGAGACGTCGATCGATACCTTGCTTGACCGGATGGTCCGCGAACGTCACACCGGGTATCCGGTCGTCGACGGTAATGACCTCGTCGGCATCGTCACGCTCGAAGACATCCAAGAACGAGCATCCGACCGCCAAGAAGATGCAACAGTCAAAGACATCATGTCGACAGATCTGGTGACGGTCAGACCCGACGGCGAGGCGACGAATGCGCTCACGACCCTCCAGCAGGAGGATATCGGTCGGCTTCTCGTAACCGAAGGCGACGGCTCGCTCGCCGGTCTGATCTCGCGGACAGACCTGATGACGGTCCTCGAAATCACCCAGATCAGTCAATCGAAGGCCGCCACCCCACCGACGATCGAACGCTGAGTATGATTCATCGGGAGGGAGTTTCAACCCGAGGGTGGAGGATCGACCTGGTTGGTGAATACGTGATTCAAAGCATCGAAGATACCCACAATCCCTCGGTCGGTCATTTTCACCTGAGTTCCTTGAACGTGGGTTACGAAATACAAGTTCTACGCGCTGGGTGTCGAGCCACTCATCTTACAGCGTGGATCGAGACCGTTGACGCTAGGACATAACGCGCTCATCCAGGCAAAAGGCTGCTCTCAGCGCTGGATGGCCGAAACATCGTACTCAACAACGAAGCGCTCGCTCGGCTGGTATCGGCAGTTCCGTGAAATTATCCTCATGTTCGCCATCTCGAACATAGAACCGCTCTGTGAGCCACTCTAACCGCGACTCGGCATCTATTCAACACGGCAATAAAATTGCAAATGATATTGTCAAATCGCTCTATCAACCGCGCTCTATCAACCGCGCGAGCCAATTCGCAACAGGAGCTGTCAGTTCCCCGAGATCCGGTCGGTCGAGTGAGGCGAGCGCAGAAAGATAGAATTTGAAATATCGACTACTGACTGACTACCGACATAACATCCGAATCTGCATTTCCTGAATTCAGGCCCTGTATCGCCACCCTACTTGCGATAATTCTCCCATACTCAGACGATATCTCCATTTCCAACGACAACGCTAACTCCATCGATGGTGTATGGGAGCATATGGTGGGGGAAGGGGAGAATCCGGAAGCGACGCGAATTCGTATCGTGCGACCAGATCTGAAGTGGTGGATTGCTGGTCTGATAGTGTTTGGCATCATCGCCGCCGTCGTGTTCACGTTTCTACCATGGGTCGTCCTCGGATTGTTCGTTTATTATGTCGCTCGCCCAATCAACCGGCGGCTTCGACCCCGACTCGGGGCTTCTCTCCCGCAGTCTCACTGCTCCTCATCGTCGTCCCAGTTGTGATTTTCCTCGGCGTGTTTCTCGCCGTTGCGATCGGACAACTCGCCGCCTTCGCGAGCTCTGACATGGCGACGCAATTCCTCGCACAATCACCGGTCGACGTCGGGACGATACCGAACGATCCTGATCAGTTGGTCAAAGCAGCAACGACAACACTCCAAGATCCATCAGTGCAATCGGTGATCGCCGATCTGCAGGCTATCGTTGGGGGTACTGCGGCCAGTCTCTCCATGATGTTTCTCTCGGTGTTGTTCGCATTCTTCCTGCTGAGTGAGGATCAGCGCCTCGCACGATGGGGAAAAAGTATGTGCTCGGAGACGACGCACTGTCTATCAGCTATCTCGAAGCGGTCGATGAGGGACTGAACTCCGTGTATTTCGGGTACACACTGACCATTTTTGCCATCATGATTCTGACCGCTATCATCTACAACGTGTTCAATCTCTTCGCACCAGGAAATCTTCTCATTCCCGCGACCATACTGCTGGCGGTCATCACGGGCATCTTCACGCTCGTCCCAATCGTCGGTCGATCCATCATCTATCTCGGTATCGCCGCGATTCTTGCGGTCGGAGCGATCCAGCGTGACCCGACGTTCATCTGGTATCCGTTCATCTTCTTCCTGTTTATGGCACTAGCGTTCGACAACGTCGTCCGAACCTACATCCGACCGTACCTCTCGGGGAAGATGTTCCATCTCTCGCTCGTCATGTTTGCCTATCTCCTCGGCCCAAGCCTGTTCGGGTGGTACGGCATCTTCCTCGGTCCACTGCTGATGGTCATCGTTGTCCAGTTTCTTCAGGTCGCCGTCCCACAACTTCGTGGTGAGGAGCCCATGTCTGACATTGAGATTGGGCCAACAGCAACCCAAGAGACGGGTGAGAGCCGTGACGACGCGATGGAGGGCGGCGAAGCAACCGACGGTGGTCAGGAGTGAGAAGCCGTGATTCTTCAGCTTGTCGTACTGAGGTGAGAGTATTCACGTTGCTCTCCCCTTGTCGTTCGTAGTGAGAGCAGTGAATCGCAGGTGCTGACGTTTCTGTAGCGGAATCTGGAAGGGGATAAGGACTATGTAAAACGGCGTAGTAACCCGGTTCCGGGGGGAACAAACAGTGAAATCACTAATCGTACTAGCGTTTGATTCCGAAACCGGTGCGTCCGAAGCACGGACAAACTCTACGAATTACAAAAACAAGAACTAATCACGCTCGAAGACGCGGCAGTCGTGGTCCGGCGGCCTGACGGGAAGGTCAAAGTTAAACAGGCACAGAGTCTGGTCGGAGCCGGTGCGCTCGGCGGCGCATTCTGGGGGATGCTCATCGGCCTCATCTTCCTTGCACCAATACTCGGGGCAGCCGTCGGTGCCCTGTCCGGCGCCATCGGTGGTAAATACGAAGACGTGGGCGTCGACGACGAGTTCATCAAAGAAGTCGGCGAGACTGTCAAGCCCGGCCAATCAGCGTTATTCCTGCTCGTGACCCAAGTGCAGGAAGGCCGCATCGTTGAAAAACTGTCGGAGTTCGACCCGACCGTCCTTCAGACGAACCTCTCTCCTGAAGACGAGGAGAAGCTTCGCGACGCGTTCGCCGCCGAAGACGTGTCCGCGTGAGCAGGCATTTAGGGACGGCTTTTTTGACTGCATCACCGTTACTCTCAACCTGTAACCAGTCGTGTGGCTGTGTGAAGGGAGAGATGAGAAAATGTAAATCTGCGACCTATCCGCATCTTTTATAACATGTTTATCACTATTGACCATGTACTTCTATGCGACTATGGCAATCAACTGGAGAGCAGTACTCACCGGATTCGCGACCGCGTTCGTCCTCGGACTACTCGTGGTTTGGCTCGTCCCCCTTACACAGTTAACGACACTCGTGTATGCAATACCCGGACTCATGGGAGGCGTCGTCGCCGGCTACATGGTCGTCGGTGCGGGGCGTGGCGCGATACACGGCGGACTCGCCACCATCGTCGGGAGCGTCGTGCTCCTCATTGTGTGGGCGATATTTGGCGTCCTCTTTGCCGGTCTTGTTCCGGCCATTGTAGGGTTCTCGTTCGGCCTCTTTATCCTGCTCCTAGCGGCGATCCCGGGTGCTCTTGCTGGCGCCGTCGGTGGATGGGTGAAAGATCGCCGCACCACGACTCGTGAACCAGCGAGAGCAGAGGTCCGCTGACGTGCCACTCTCCCCGCGTTGAAGCGCGAGGACTCCTCCGTTGGGGTCGGCTATCCGACTCCACAGAGGCAACTTGAGAATTTTGCGCAGGAAATCAGTCGGTGTGGAACAGACGAAGAGATTGTTTGTGCCGATGTCGATGGCGGCTTCGTGAAAACCTAATGGTGAATCCAGTCGAGAATCGGAGACGGTGACGGGTTGGAACGCCCGGAACGCTTCCCTCTCGTGGTGATCTTCCTCACCAGCGGAAATAACGTCTCTTAGTATAGGATTGCCTTGCCTTCGAGGGACAGTTGGAGAAACGGTGGTTACCTGCTTCGGCGTGCGAGCCGTCGACACAAGGTCTATTACCACGGGGATTGTCAGACTGTTGGGATTAGTGGATGCAGAGGGAGAAACCAGCAGGGGGAGATCACACCGAACGACGAGTTATCCGTCGTACAGCATGGTTACGTCGCTTCTATTCTCGTTTGTGGCGTCAGCATCGGGGCTGGCTCAATGCCACCGCCAATTGGGGGGCCAGTGACAACCGACCATGACCGAAGGTGACGACCTGTCCTCGACGACCGCCCTCAGGTTTCTTCTCTTAGTCGTCGGTACGCTCACGATCGTCCTCGTGTTGCCCTTTTTCCAGGCTATCCTATTTGGCGGATTGATGGCATATCTCGTCGCACCGATAAACGACCGACTCTCGCGCCGATGGGGTGCGACAATCGGAGCGGTCGTAACGATACTTATCACGGTCGTCGTCGTTCTCGTTCCGCTCCTGTTGATAGTCAGCGTCGCGGTCGACCAAGGAGCCGCGCTGGCACAGGGAGCCGAACTCCCCGACATCGCAACTGTCGAAGCGTACTTTCAGGAGTTGTTCGGAACACAGGCCGACCTCTCGACTCTCATCGAACCGCTATCCGGCGCAATCGAAACCGGTATTCGGGGACTTCTGGGGAGTATTGTCGAGATCGTCGGCGGTATCCCGGCGTTCGTCGTCGAAACCGTGATCTTCCTCTTCACCTTCTTCTATCTCTTACGGGATGGAGAGCAGTTCGTCAACTGGGTTCGAACAGCCGCTCCGTTCGACCAAGACGTGACGACCGAACTGATCGCACGCACCGACGACCTCCTCTGGGCCGCCGTGGTTGGCAACGTCATCGTTGCCGGTGTGCAGGCGATACTGACTGTCCTTGGGTTCCTCGTCATCGGATTCGGTGATCTCGTCTTCTGGGGCGTGGTCACGTTCGTCTTGTCGCTACTCCCAGTGATTGGGGCCTCGTTCGTCTGGATTCCGGCCGTGATTTATCTCCTCTTCGTTGGCAGCATTCCAGAAGCGGTGGGACTACTCGTGTACGGCTCCCTCGTCATCAGCGGTTCGGATAACGTCATCAGACCACTTGCGATGCAACGCGGTGCACGTCTCAACTCTGGGCTTCTCATCTTGGGCATCTTCGGTGGTGTGGCCATCTTCGGGTTCCTCGGTCTCTTTGTCGGTCCCGTCTTGATCGGATTGTCCAAGGAAATCGTCGACTTATTGGTCGAAGAACGTGGCGAGCTCAGTCGCTCGAGGTGACTTCCTGCAGCGGAGAACAGCGCACTTTTCCGATTCTATCATTCGAGCGGGGCCCAAGCACGAGGTGGTGTTTGCGAACTGTCTATAACATTTCCGGTGACGAGTACTTGTATCGCGTCGCTATTGTCAAAAATGTAGATACTCCCGATGAATTTGAAGGAATCATCCGAGCGGGACGGAAGAGATAGCCGATCGTGTCCTCCCATGTGATCTATAATTGGACGTAAGGATTGCCTACCACGTGCTCTCGCCGCCAAGGGTATTTCTTTCGTGCGACCACAGGACAATGGTACATCCCTTTGTTGATTTGTCAAAACACACGGTGCCGACTGTATTTTCTCGATAATTATAGGTTGGAGGGACACAGAAGAGCAAGATTTCTATGAACAATCTGTCGTCTTTTTGTACTACTCAGTTGTCTACCACTGTGACGTAATCTTGAGCGGTGAGAAAAACGGCCAATTAACGTCGTGTGTGAAGTGGAGATACGGAGACAATGAAATGACCGTCACAATTCGATTCGTGATGAGCTGCCATTCACAAAATTTGGGGAGTAGGTAGAGAGATCACGATGAGCTTTCTCGATGTTCTCCCACTGGCGTTTGTGATGGTTGCGGGGCCACAGATTCTCAGCGCCATCTTCCTCGCGACGAGTGAAAACTGGCGACAGAACTCAGCCGCATACGTCCTCGGCGCTGCAATCTCGATCTCCCTGGTCGTGACCATCGTTTACTTCGCTGACGAGTTCGCACTTGGACAAGGCACAACAAACGATACACTCTATGTCATCATCCTTGTCCTGCTCCTGGTGGCAATGGTAAACGTCTTCCGGACGAGAGGAGAGACGGACCCGCCAAAATGGATGGGGAAGCTCACATCGGCAAACCCACGGTTCTCGTTCAGGCTTGGATTCCTCCTGATGGGACTTTTCCCGAGTGATCTCCTCACGTCCGCCGCCGTCGGTTCATATCTCGCGGCACAAGGGGCACCCTGGAGAGATGCTCTCCCGTTTATTGGAGTTACGCTTTTGATTCTAGCGCTCCCATCGCTTATCTTGCTCGCGTTCGGTGAACGGGCGGAGGCATTCCTGCCGAAAGCGCGTGACTGGATGGAAACGAACTCCTGGATCATCAACGAGATCGTCCTCCTGCTTTTCATCGCTATTACGGTCAGCAACCTCACGGGGTGAACGAAGAAAGCCCCCTGACGGTGGCGATTTTGGACGCTCATGTTGAATGACGAGCCGTTTGAGAACCGAGAGTATACCGACAAGCACTATTCTAGCGATGTATCCAATACTGCAATCCCGATAGCTACTGGCCACCGTCGGTAGGTTTCTACAGGTGGAGCTGGCCGAGTGCCTCGGGGCTTGACCCCGAGGTGGTTCACGGTAGACAGATGGACGAACTAAGAAATAGCACACCGAAGACCATTGGGAACGGTTCGCCTCGCATTAATTGTTATTGATCTGTGGATTCCATTCGCATCCGAAGTTGGTCAGCGAGATCGGTCAAGTACACTGTTCCAAGAAGCGCAACGATCAATCCACCGACTGAATTGTAGATTAGGTCGAGAATCGTATCGTCCAGTCCATACTGTGTGAGAACCTTCCCGCCGCCGATGAGCGTCGACATGACGCCGATATAGAACTCAATGAGCTCCCAGATGACGCCGAATGCCATGACGAACAACAACATATAGACGAACATGAACTTCGGTGGCATCTCAACGTACTCCGTGTGCTCCTCGAGTGCCCGTGTCACGGCATATGCTGTTCCGGCGACCAGCGATGACGAGAGTGCGTGGGTCATGTGATCCCACCACCACGTCGACTGGTATGGGCTCAGGAACCCCAGTGCAGGCAACGATAACGTCCCGAATGCGTGCAGGAACATTGCGACCGTGATCCAGAGCACGATGCCGACACTCATCGTGATACTGTAATTACGTTCGAATACCGCTGGGAGGAACGTGACGAGCAGGCCGACACCAGCGTTGACGGCGATTCCGCTGTTTCCCCGCAACAGGCCGATGACCAGGATGCCGGCGATTGCCAACTGAAGGAATCGAACCAATTGCTCCTCACGGCGAGCCGAGACATGGACGCGGGTGCGAAAACTCATGCTGTCACCTCTGGTGGTTGTTCAACGTTTGCGGTGAGTCGACGCCGGAAGTACCACCGGAAGAGGAGTCCAGTAAATACGCCTGCAATGAGCATTTCGGTGAAAATCACCATGAGTTCGTTATTCGTCTTGATGAACTCTGTGCCGAGATACGCCGCCGAAACCGCCGACCCACGGCCCAGAATCCGGCGGTCGCGAGCGTCACAATAACGGTGAAAAACACCGCGAACCGTGGCGTCATGCGAACCGTCGACGTCAGTTCGAGTGCGACGACAACGAGCATCGCAAGAGTCGCGACGCTCACGCCGGCCACGAGTTCGCCGAACGTTGTCGGCTGAAACGTTCTGACTAAGAGCGGAAGTGACGCAACAAGCAACAGTGGCCACGGAACGGTCCGCGTCCACGACCGGTAGACAACTGCAGGTGAGATGGCGACGAAGGCTGCAAGAGCAGCCATCACCATCTCAACGAACAGTATCTGCAAGAGACTCACGACGGCGATCGCAACGAAAATGACTGCGAAGATCCATGCAATCGCTGCATTCACTCGTGTGTCCTTGATAAACCACTCCTCTGGAAGTGACTGACTCATTCCTTTTCCCCCTTTTTGGGCTACAACTCGCTGAGGGTAGACCTATTGTTAATACTTCCAGACGTGATTATGTATTGTTAATTGTCATCTACGTGGCTTCTAAAGAGTACCCACACCTGGGAGAGAAGTCACTGTTTTCTAGGAGCTCAGTCTCTTTCAAGGTGCGTGATTGGTTCTATAACTGAAGTAGAACGTGCGACGGCAGCGAGGTTGAGTTCTCTAATTTGGCCGATTTTGGCGATTGACTTCCTGTGGGCAGTATAAGCGGCAGTGCAAGTGGATAACTCCCAGATTCAGAATGTCTGACATCTTCTCTACGCATAAAGTGGCTCTTGTCCGCCGAGAATTCCAATGCTGACTGGTGGGTACATTGGCTGATCCTAAGGACTGAGGCATAAGGTCTAGTTACAAGGCGCTCCTTCTTAGGCAAGATAGATTGGAGCAACGAAAACGAATGAGTGGTAGCTGCTGTACGGGGACTGCGGCGAGTGAGATCCTTGATTCGATAGTGGTGCAAAAGTTAGTATAGTATACCAACCTTAAACTCAGTCTGTAAGGAACAGATAATCACCCGAATTCCCGCGTCTCAACAGCTCTATCGCATTGTCTCCCAATTACTCACACAACACTTTTGCCAACTGTCTTCGTAGTACTGGCTATTCATGAGTAATGAGGACTCGCCGAACTCTGATGACGGCGACCCACCCGAAGGAATTCAACTTCAGTATGACTGGTCGTCGACAGAACCAAGCGCCGCTGTCGTCGAAACAACTGCCCAGGCAGCGAACTGTGACCACCAGGAACTCGGTCCACTCTACGATTCCATCGACCCTGATGCCCTTGACGCGATTCTTGCACCACCAACGACAACAAACACCGATACGACCACGTCAATCTCGTTCACGTACGCTGGCTACTCTGTCACGGTCCAAAGCACTGGCACTGTTCATGTTGCTCCCGTCTAAGAACATATCTCGAATCGAACCCACACGCTTTCAAAACCACCGATCACGCGGAGAGTTTGCGCCTGAAAAACAGCCTCCCGATAACGCACTACCCATCAGTCGTCGTCAGGCATTTCAGGATCATCAGCCGGCTGTAAGCCGGTCGCCATCAATCGCCGAGCAATCACCACAATCCCATTATCGAAGCCCCGTCCAAATACGGCCTTCTCAGTTTCAATCCCACCAGTGTCCGTCTCGTGGACCGAACTCACCAGAATCGTGTTCTTGTCGATCAACACCAACCGACTGATTGTCGTATCGTCAGCAACCTCGAGAGGCGAGCTATGCAACCACTCCAACCCCGAGACGAACACTTCTGCGTCGGGCAGTGTCTCTGCAATCCGTTCGTGAAGGTCCTCGGTCTGCGTGCCAATTAGCACATCAAGACCCGTTTCTAGCGCCTCTTGGAGTTGTTCGAGTAGTTCCTCAGTGACAACGTCTTCTCGTCCGATAACGAGAATAATTTCTCGTCCAGCGGCGTCAATGAGTTGCTGGGTGCGATTCGTAATCGCAGCCGTTCCCGAGAGCGCCCAGACTTCGTGGGTGATCTCTTCATCACCTCCGTTCGATTCTGCAGGCTCGATTGCAGAGAGCGCCTCGATAAGCGTCTCCGTCCGTGATTCGTACTCCTGGCGCAACGTCTCTGCGGCTTCCTCGATTGGCACGGCGCGAAATTGCTGGGGATTCGAGTGTTGGATCTCGACCAGTCCCTTGGTTTCTAACACTCGGATCGCATCATAGACGCGTGTTCGCGGAACCTCGGAGGTCTCGCTGATCTGTTTGGCCGTCCCTTTTGGGAGGCGTGCTAAGGCCACGAAACAGCGTGCTTCGTACTCTTTCAATCCGAGTTTCTGCAACAAATCGGTCGCTTGCTCTTGATTAGATATCTCGTTCATGGGTCCCAACCATTCGCCCGGGAACACCGGGGTCGTTCAAACCGTTTTGTCGTCGCTCATAAGACAGTTGTTGTTGAAGTCGTCGCGCCCGCCCAACAGCACTGTCCATTATCCAATAGGGTATGGACGTCAACACACATCAATGTCACCCATCCCCGAACAGTCAGGTTGCTAATTCACCAGCTATCACGGTATTCAATCAGATAAACGTAGGGGAGTGGTGCTAAATAAGCAATTTATTACTTTATAATTGCTTATTTCACAGCACCGACGAACGTGGTTTCGATGGAACCAATAATTTAAGATGCAAATTCCTACCCTCACTACTCGGATATATAATCAGTAACCCACATAATCACAGTAGGGTTATAGAGGACGAGCGCAAAGGACGAAGTGGTACGGAGTTCTGACGGGTCCCAACCAATCGTCACTCCGTACCTGAACTGCCACACCTGTGGCAGTTTTCGATTACGATCGATTAGTCGGGAACACCATCAGTCGGAAACATATCTTGGTTCTCACTCAAAACGGTGAGCAGCGGCTCGATCTCATCAAATTGCGGTCCCTTCGTCACGCGCTGTGATTCTCGATCCCAGTCGATGAACCCGTGATCTGCTAACTTCGGGAGATGGATGTGCTGCATCGCAATTGTCTGGGGTTGGTCTCCACCATCGGTCTCCACCGTGGCGGTGGAACCGGTGGGTATGGTTTGCGGCGCATTGTCGATCAACGCGAAGAGAACCCGCCGTCTGTGGTGATTCGAGAGTATTGAGAGCTGCGTATCAAGCATCGTTGTCAACCGTATAGGTATCACACCACACACGATTAAACTGCCCCGATATTACGGGTTGGCCTACGTTTGAGGAACTGAGTGAACCATCAGTAACTGATTCAATGAGAGGAAGTTCACTCACTTTCTCACACATTATTTATGCTCACTCCACTAATTCTCACCTATGGGCCGACCACTTGACAACGTGGATCGTGGCATTCTCTATCATCTCCAGCGCGATGCACGCAACACCACGACCCAAGAAATCGCCGAAACCGTGGGCGTTTCAGCAAGTACGGTGCGCAACCGAATCGAAGCGCTCGAAGACGATGGGATCATCAAAGGCTATCATCCTGAAATCGACTACGAGGCCGCAAATCTCCCGCTTCGTGTCCTGTTCGTCTGTACTGTGCCAGCAACCGAGCGCGCCGATTACGTCTCGCAACTGCTCGAGATACAAGGCGTGGTGGATGTCCGTGAGATGCTGGTTGGGCGACGGAATATCTACGTGGAAGTGGTTGGCACGAGTACCCAAGATATCACGCGTATCACGGACACACTCCACGAGTCGGGGGTCACGGTCGAGAGTTCCGAGATCCTGCGCGAGCGGCATATCCAGCCGTTCGACCATTTCCACTTTAGCGAGGAGGGTGCCGATGAGCAGCATGAGAGCTAATTGCCAGCTCCTCCAATTGCACTTTTCACAATTTCAGGCATCCATTTTGCGAGTACCGCATAGAACTCCTACCCAAGACCGATGTAGTGCACCAATTGTTGGTAATTTCGCAACCTAACTAGATAGAAGTCGTACTGTACACTACTCGTCTGTTGTGAAGTGGATCTCGGTTGGTCGAAGGGTTGTGTCAGTGAGTGCATCAAGGAGATCCTCGTCGAGGTCTCGGATCGTGCCTGTTACATCGAAGGCAATGACGTCTTTCTCGACACCCACGTCAAGGTTGTCGAGCTCGAGTTTCGGATGATCGTCAATCTTGACGACAAACTCTGGCATATGCTAGCAAACATGGAACGTGCGTATGAGAGTACCGGTGGAGACAACGGTAGAAACGTATACGGACAAAACTTTCGAGAAACCACGTCCCTCACTGGTTTGAGGGGGTGTCTCGTGGGGTATCTACCGCCTAGGATACAGAGCGAGAGTGCTACGAGTTGGATTCGGTCACATCCGATTCATTGCCACCGTCACCGAGGCTCTGTCCTGCCTGCAATAGTGCTTCGAGGCGAGGGTGTTCTGTGTACGAAATGAGCTGCAGTGAGGAATTGTACTCGATCACGCCATAATCAGCGAGTTTGGGAAGATGGAGATGATGGAGCCGGATCACGAGGCGCTCTCGGTCAGTGTCTGTGTGTCTCTCGAGATGTTCCACGAGTGCTTCGAGCGGCACAGGCTGATCGGCATGTGTAACAAGGTATGTAAGGATATGACGGCGGTGTCTATCTGCCAGGAGGTTGAATAGCTCGTCAAGCGAACATCGCTTGTCTGGGTTATCCGAAGAAGAGTCCATCAATTTCACTGCCAGTAAAATGGATTTGCTGGCAGATTAAAGTTGTACTTTACTGGTCAACCTCCATGCTGAGTTCATCGTTCTCCAAGAGGTGTTCAAATATTGTGGCGTATGCTTTCCGGAGATGTTCATGAAAGGCTTGCTTTGAAATTCCCATTCGCTCTGCTAGTTCCTCACCCGTACTCATCCGAGGTTGCTCGTAGTACCCACTGAAATATGCGATCCGCAATGCAGTCAGTTGCCGGTCAGTCAGCTGGTCTTCGATGATGTGTCGAAAGACGTGGACTGTTTGGATCGTGTGCGAGGAAACGAGATCGAGACCCGGATAGATGTCATGGACAGCATCGACAACCAAGTCTGTGTTGACACTCGACGGAAATTCTGCGACGACATGGACCCCATCCGCATCATACACGGCGGCTTTGGTGTCGCCATCGAATGTATCGAAGGCTGAGAACAACGACGAGGTATCACCGTGAACCTCGAGGCGATGGATATCGCCAACCGTGCTCAATAGTCGGGCATCGAGAGTGGTTGGGAAATTCACGACTGTTTTACAAAGTCGATCGGGGGAGGTGTGAGTGACCGTCCAGTACTGGAGGTGAGTCTCATCAGCAAGTTGGACAATCGAATTAACTGTGATCGTTATCGGTTCATCGAACGCCTCTTGAAATGGCTTTGCGAGATCATCAGAATGAAATTCGAGTCTGAGGCGTGGGTTTTTGGGTGGAAAGTCGTCATTTGCTGTAGAACGTCTTGAGGCGTTGTCTAGTGGTTTATCCGCCATTAGCAACGGGTAGGTATTGTGTCGTCAAAACCCCCATGTCTTGTGCAACTGTGTTGCAACATAGAATTAAGATCAGGGAAATCTCGTAGTGACCGCTGTACACTGCAAGCGGTCACTGATGGTGACATCCGAGAACGACAATCGGAATCATTTAAAGTTAATATTCAATCGAAGTTATTCAAGAATCACATCACCAGGAGCTACTCATCGCGAACAGGAGATAGTCGAGTAGCCGTATCATCAGTGAAAGGATGTTGGTGGCCATGAAGGTCCACCCATCACCCTCAAAGCAGGGGAAATATCCCTGCTCCATGTTCTGCTGCTCCCCGCGTGAAAGGGACAGCAGATTGCTGTACGGGAGTGGGGGTCTTAACCTTGCAACTCTCGCCGAGAGCCGAATTCCGATGACGTTCGTCGGGGGAACAGGCGCAGACACGATGGTGAGACAGCACAGGACAGTCAGCAGCAGATCAAGGGAAGTGCTCGGCGACGAGCATTCGGGCGAGGCAATTTGATGTGTTTCCGTTCACCGCCGGACATTATTCGGCATTCCCAATGTTGAACTAAGCAGAGTAACCATCTCCAGGATGCAGCGATCCCTCCCTCTTTTCGGACTTCTCCTGGTTATCATCCTCGCAGGTTGTCTCGGTGGGCTTGGATTCGGTGGTAGTAACGACGCCACAACAACAACGACGGGAATGGAAACACAGACGACCTCGATCGGTAGCACGACCACAGCAGAACCGACTACTGCAACAATGACCACCACAGAACCCCAGTCGGAGGCATGGACGCAGACGACGTATCTACGGCAACCAACGACCGCGAATATTGATACTCCAGAGGATAGCGAGCGCTTCCAAGCGCGTGTGACTAAAGTCGTCGATCCGACGACGCTCGAGATCAAATACGACGGGAAGAACCGAATCGTCGACTTGATCGGCGTGAGTGTTCCTGAGAGCGGTCCAATCCACACGAAGGCAGTTCGCTATACGAAGTCCCAAGTGGATCATCAAATCGTGACCGTCGTCTCTGATCCACAGGTGGACACAACAGATGACGGTCACATGCACCCGTACGTCTACATCGGCAATTTCATGTTCAACACGGATTTGGTCTGTATCGGCTACGCTCGCGTGCCAGACGGTCAGTTCAGCAAACGCCAGGAGTTCATGCGCAAACAACAGCAGGCCAAACAACGCGGCTATGGCCGCTGGAACACGACCACGACAGCAGCTTGATCACTCTCAGTTGACGAACGTTCTGTATTGGACATTTACTGCTCCATGGTGCAATAGGCAGACGTGGGTACATCTGCTACCGACAGAAGAACAGCACCGCTAGTCTTTACTAGGTGACTCCAAATGGTCGCGTTTGGAACATACCAGTACCCATAGATAGTACGATACAGCGATGAAGTGCGTATCTGTCCAATATGGTCGGAAAAACAGTGTCTACCGGTATTTTTTTTTGTTTGACGCCTCAGCATCGACTATGGCGGGGAACGAGCCACCTCCCGACGAGTGGGAGAACGATTCCAGTCAGTCCACCGGGGAGAGTGCTGCCGAGCGTGATCTCGACATCGATGTCTCGGAAGTTGTCCTCGAATTACAACCCGTATTCGAGGCGATTTCCCATCCACGACGACGCTACCTCGTCTATACCCTCGCCGAAGAAACCGAATGGTCACTCGATGACCTTGCGACCAAACTCGCTGCCTGGGAGACTGATACGAAAGAGGCGAACATCGCGACGCTCACGCGCCAGGGGATGTACACGTCGCTCTATCACTCTCATGTTCCGAAACTCGTCGACTTGGACGTGATCGAGTTTGATGCAGATACCGAGACGATCACGCCAGGTCCACATGCAGTGCAGGTGTTGACGGCGTTGGAGGGTGCCGGTGGCAGTCTCGACAATCGACAAGAAACACACGCTCGCAGCGAGTTCGACCGGGAGGACACTCGGTAACCCATGGCTGCCCAAAGAGGTATCACTGCCTCGGGCTCGACAGTACGATAGGATATTTTCACACGGAGGACGACAGATGACCACAAGTAATGACCAAACCGATGATGGCACCAAACTTGCACAGGACGGAAACGGACCCGACGATCCCGACATGGCGTTTATGACACAGGCCCATTACGAACGAGAGAGCCACCGCGATCTCACCACCGAAATCATGTTCGCAATCGCGGACGCCGCAGACGTTGCGCCCGTCGACATCAAAGATCCCCCGTTATACGAGTGTGTGGATATTGCCGCGATTGAAGACGGCTTCTTCGGGCCGAAGGTCGCCGGACAGACCCGTGATAGTGAGGGGAGTGTTTCCTTCCGATATAACCAGTATCACGTCGAGGTTGCGAGTGATGGGTGGATTACGGTGTCCGAGCCTACTGCGTACGGCGACTGACTACCTTCTGCTGTATCGTTTGTGTTCGTGAGGGACGGATGTACGAGTGGCACGGAGTATCCTTCACTTCAATTGTGTTCGATTCCCAGCCAGAGCTTTATGTGACTGGTGTGCATAGGTTTCTCTGACGAAGGAGCAAGGACATACTGTGTATCTGTTTCCAGGCGGGGAAACAAACCTTTCAGAAACAGTCTGGCTGTTTCACATGCCATGTGTGGGTGCATTCTATAGTTATCACTTCTCGCACCCACACCATGACCGAACATCCCCATTCCAACGACGAGCACAAGCAAACAGACGATGAGGCCTACCAGACTGAGTTTGATCCGATAACAGACAACGTCAGTGAAGAGCTGATCAGGGCGATTGCGACAGTGAACGACGCTGACCCAACTGAACTCGCACTGCTCTCGGAGTTTGTCGACCCCGAGGCACTTGATGCACTCTTCGGACCAAAAGCTGGTGAAACGCCGCGTGACACGAATGGACGGGTGCTGTTCACGTACGATGCATACCGCGTCAGAATCGATAGCAGTGGACAGATTACGTTCCACCAGATCGAATCAGAACCAGAGTCAGACGGTGAACGTTCACTGACTGAAACAGACGAGTAGTGCGAAAAGGGGCATTCCTCGGAGTAGACACCACTGCTACCGAGCAAAGGGTCGGAGATCGTCGCCAGCCGAAGAGAAGTGGAAACACGAAGGTTAGTATAATCTGTCAACTCACTACTGGCTCAAAATTCGAAGCACGAGGGACAGAATCGACTCACGCAGAACACAGCTCGCGAAAATCTTCCTCGTATCTATTCCTTATCGCGAGAACTACTTAAACGGGAATTGGTTAGTGGCCGGCGCCCTACTTGACGTGTAGTGATCCACGGCACTCACTACAGCTGTACTGCTCGGTGTTGCGGACGGTTTTCGAGCGTCGGTACCGAGCAATCCGACCGCCGCGGTCCTCGCAGACGAGCTACCACTTGGGCGTCGTGAAGTGTTCGCAGTATTTTGAGTAGGACCGGTTGATTTGCATTGTGCTTGGTACGAATGATGAGACAGCAGAACCCACAGAGACAACAATCACTGAACCAGAACAGAAAACAAGTACAGACTAACGAATGGGTTGCCGGAATCAGGAATCATCTGCAGTAACCGGATCAAGAGAAATTGTTCTATCACCGGAAACTGTGATGTGATAGCCACAGTATTGGAAGGTCACCTTCCCGTGGCGTTCATTTCCTGCTTGCGTTGTTGCGAACAAGTTGTCGAGGGCATCTGGATCAATGACATCATATAATGGTGGGCAGTCACCTGGATTGATCTCTTCTCGTGCCGTAACTGCTTCAAGAATGAGGAATGAGATCGATGGTTCTGTTGCTGTACGCTGGCGATCGTTAAGTGGATTATCAGTGCTCTCTCCCATTGTATCTCACGTCTGGGCACTCACAGGAGGGAATCCCTCCTCAAGTACAAACCCCCATGAGCACTCCATCCTCGCTAAGGATGGTAGTTATAAACATGTTCTGGCAGTGGATAAAAGAATATTATTGTTCATTAGATTTGGTTCTAACGGGTTTCTCCACTCGGTTGTATAGGCATGGTGCCCATTTTGGCGATAGAGGTGTTGAGGCGGTCTATCCATTGGTTAATGTTGCTCGACCCGCCTCGCCGAACTCGTGATACTGCCATGGGTGAATGATGATCATAATCTCGTCCGTTGTCAGGTCGTACTTTGTGACCTCTGTAAGTGCCTGGACGCTCTTCGAAATCTCCCGAGCAAACTACTTTGACTGCTAGATCTCGAAAGTATCCTGCTGAGATCGCCATTGAAGGGTTATCTACTCGGCTCAATCGGCGTGTTCGAGGACCTTCGCGACGGTCACAATTGCGTCAAATTCGGTTGGCGTCCCCTGAATGGTAATTTCTCCTTCATTGCGATCATATTCAATCGAGTCAATTTCAGCTGTTTTCGGGATATGCACCTGGCGAAGAGAGAGTTCGATCCGATCGTACTGCTCGTCAGGAATTGTTTCATCAGTCGCGTCGTTTTCGTGATTTGCAACATACTCCACAACCTCATCAACCGTTACTGTTCCACTCTGTTGATCGAGATAGTATAGTGCGTGTCGTCGCCGCTTCTTACTGAATAGGTCGAAGATAGTGTCTAATGTCGCCATGTTTCCCATCAACGTCTAGCCAATCGTCGACGATAGTGATTGTGGATTCGACCACCATCCCGGAGAAAATTCTTGCTCCAAATTGTGTTAAGAATATTTTATTAAAACTCGGAGAGTTGTCAACCGGGAACCCTAATATCCCAACTCGTGGGAAGTCTCGCGCTTTAGCGCAGGGAGAATGTAAGGGCAAACACGGTCTAGAACGCCTGGATTGAGCAGAATATTAACAGCTGCCGTGATTCCGGAACTCGTTATGATCGCACTTTGGACACTGGGTTGGCTTTGAAATGAACGTTGTACCACAGTCTTCACATTCAAAAATATCACCGGTTGCTCGGACTTGCTTTTCCGTTTGCTGAGCGACCTCTTCCGGACTGAAGGCGTCACGTAATCGATGAAGTATTTCCATAGTCTGGTATGGGATACAAGCAACTCCGCCATATATACTTTGTCTCCTAAAATTTATAAAATGATTCTTAATCTACTCAGCAATAAATATCGATATGTGACTCTGTGATTGGGCTTTATTTGATAAATTGGCGACACTGAGAATTGACGAGACATCGGTTAAAACGGAAGCGCAGGTTTGTTCGGCAGTTCCTTCCGTCTCGCTTTCACGATGGATCGCCTGGGAAGCCATCGAGGCCATCGCAGCCACAGTCCTCCGGTGGCCCGCTCTCGTCGTCGATAGGTGTCTCAGTATCTTCACTCTCGTCGCTATTCACCGAGACAAAAATGAGTCGATAGCGGTGCTAAATAATTTGTATAACCAATACAAATCCATGACACAGCCTATCTAAATACACTTATATACTTCGCCGTCGTTTTAGAAAGTAGGAAGTTTTTCTTCCGATACCATGACTGCATCCACCATCTCTCCAGACACTCGCAACACCTTCGAAAGCACCATCGGTGGCTACACGGTTGGCACCCGTGCCCACAGCCTCTCAGCTTGGTTCGTCCTCGCGCTTCGGCTCATGATGGGGTGGGCGTTCGCATACTCGGGATTCACGAAAATCGTCGCCGCCGAACCGTTCTCTGCCGGTGGCTACCTGGCGAACGTCGCGGCGACCAACGGCAACCCGATCGCAGGCCTATTCGCCTGGATGGGCTCGACCCCGTGGTTCGTCGACTTCGCGAACGTCGCCGTCCCGTGGGGCGAGCTGTTCATCGGTCTTGGACTGCTCGTCGGCGCGGTCGTCCGCCTTGCGGCGTTCTTCGGCGCGCTCATGATGCTCATGTTCTACTTCGGAAACTGGGACATCGCTCACGGCGTTATCAATGGCGACTTCGCGTACATGCTCGTCTTCCTGGCCGTTGCAGCGTTCGGTGCCGGCCGGATCCTCGGTCTCGATGCCTGGATTGAGAACTACGAGATCAGTGGGCAGTCACTCCTCGAGCGCTACCCCATCCTCGAGTATGTCCTCGGGTAGATTCTGACAGCTGAACCTATACCGCCTTCATGTGAGAATCGGTCTATCGCTCATTCTTGATCCTTCGTTTCCTCCCATCAAATTCGGCCGTCTCGCTCGTCCTAGTGAGTGAATCGGCACGGTACTTGTCATAACATTCTCATCTGCACTACGTACGCGCCCAAGCGGAGAAGCCGGCGGTGTCTCTGGCGCGATACAGTTGTCACTCTTAACGATCACAGTGTGGATACACTTCAGGAGTGGACACTGATCAGCGATTTGCGGAAGCATTTGTTAACGGGCTATAGAGAAGAGGGGCTGAGTTTCTCTGGAATCTCTCGTCGATCCGTTTTTACGCATTCCCAACACGGGAAGCTGTTGAGGACAACATCAGGAGAACCAGACTAGAGATAGGGAGAGAATAGTAGTGAGAAAGAGTTACGAGTCGTGATCGTCCCCAGTACTATTTTCTGCTCCACCACTAGCGATATGCTCTGACTGTAATAGTGTCTCAATTCGTGGCTGTTCGATATACGAAATGAGCTGGAGCGATTCGTTGTACTCAATCACACCATAATCAGCCAATTTGGGGAGTTGGAGGTGGTGAAGTCGTGTTAAAAGATGTTCTCGTTCAGTTGGCTGATCTGATTCACTGGTATCTGTCTGGGTCATGAGTTCTTCAAGAAGTGCTTCGAGCGGAATCGGACGGTCAGCGTTCTGGATGAGATAGGTGAGAATCTGTCGGCGTTGTGCATCAGCTACAAGTTCGAATATCTCATCAACTGAACATTGCTGATCATCGTCATCGTCAGAAGAGGAGCCCATTTCCTAGCTACTATCGGATGTAGTTGTAAAAGGGCTAGGTCTGTTCAAACAGGGCCGTTTAAAAGTCAGGTGGGGAATGAAAGACAGTCTGAAATTTCATTACTGGGACGCACCGAACAGCACATACTCCACAACTGCTTCGATACCATGGCGAATCCGGTCAGACAACGATTGTTGACTGATGTCGAGTTCGTCCGCCAATTCCGAGAGAGTCACCTGTCGGGGAGTCTCAAAATAGCCACGTTGGAATGCAAGCACGAGTGCTTCACGTTGTTTGTCGGTAACGATGTTCGCTAATTGTGAGGCTCCGGCGTCGCTCAATGCTTGCATTTTACCGAGTGTGTATTCGATTCCGTTGTCGCGGCTCAAATTATGGAATCGCGTCAGCTGGTCTTGGGAGGGGAACAATAACTCAAACTCCCAATCGTCATCGCCATAGCCATGCGCGTTCCGGATGATTCCTTCCGCGACAGTGAGGCCTTCGAGAAACGCGCCGGGTGGAATATCCCAATTCAGGAGATATAGACGACGATTTTCTACCTGGTCAATTTCAACGAATTGCTGGACATTTGGATCCTCGCGAACACGCTGTTCGAAGGCATCTAAGTCGCCATCCCATGCCCAGAAAATCGGCACGACATCGCCGCCGACTGGGACGATCCGTTCGAACTCGATATGCAGTTCTGTACCGGCGGTGAGCATCGTTCCTAGAGGGAAGTTCTCGGAGGGAAGTGATAACTCGATAATGACCGCCATGTGTTCGTGGACTATCTATTCTTACCATCTTAGTAACTTGGGCAGGGGACTTGTAACTGCCAAGTGAAAGAGTGCGTTCATCACGGAGGAACCACCGCTAATCTGTAGTTTTGAACCAGTCGAGGAACGCAATTGTTCATTCGTTGAGAGAATTTGGACCGACTGTGGTATAGCCGTGGCATCGTGAAGAATGTGTACTGGTGGCGGTACAGGTGCGCTAAAATCCACACAATTCTGGGTAGGCAAGGAATCACCCTTGGGCGTAAACGACCACGGGTCGGGTGACCCGTGGCTTTTCTTGTTCCCTCAGCCTACGTCGTAAGCACTCCACGCGACGCGATGTCGCGGGATGAGGATGGGCGGTTTACAGAACGCCCCGACCCGGACAGACGCACCAACCGAACTTGTGGTTGGGTTTTGTGAGTCCGGTAATTAACCGATTCAATATCTACGTTAGCGTGTTTCGACCACGCTCGCCACGCTACATTCACACTCGCGTTCCGGTCAGCATGGTCTTGCTGGACCTCACACGAATCATTCGTACACCGGAACCGCCGACCCTGACGGTAGCCACGGTGTCCACAGCACGAGCAGGACTTCGAGTTGTACGGCGACTCAACGGTCTCACACGGAATCTGATTCCACGTCGCTTTGTAGCGAACCTGTTGCTCGAACTTGTGGAACGGTAGTTTGTGCAACCGCCGGTTCATGTACGTTCCGTACTTGATAGCGTCTCGAATCCCGCTCAAGTCCTCAAACACGATAACTGGGTTCGGGAACTGTTGTGCGAACTCCACCACGACTCGGGACAGTCGGTGAAGAATCCACTCGATGTAGCGGTCTTCTTTCTCACCGAGCTGGTGGTGGATTGAGCGTTGGCCGTGTTCTTGACAGCGTTTTGTGATGGTGTGGTAGCGTTGGCGTTCGGCTTTCACCGAGCCGTAGTCCAGCACGAGTGTTCCGAGCGTCTCCATTGTCTCGCGATTAAGAGCGGTGAGAGAAATGTTTCGCTCGTTAATATCGACGCCGACGAGTGTGTCTGCGTCTTCGGGTTCAGGCACTTCAACCTCTGTTTTGACCGTGACGTGTAGGTAGTACACGCCATCTCGGTACAGAAGTTCGGCCTGTCCCAACGACCACTCATCCTCCGTCAAGGCTGACTCGATAAGGTTGAGGTCTTCCGGTCGCCCTCGAAGGTGTCCGTTCACCTTCTTGTACGGCTTCGGACTCACACGGAACCGAATACGGTCGTTCTCGTCGTCGTAGGTGAGTCGGTAGCCTTCAGTATGAGCCATGACGAGCGGGTAGGCACCGTTCTTGTCCGTAGCTGGTGGCGACGGTTTGCCGACGCTGGTGTCGTCTTGGTCGTGCCACCAGGTGAGGAGTTCTTTGTAGGAATCCCACGCTTGCAGGGCTTTACCGACGACCGCACACTTGTTATTCCGAAGAAAGTCATCGCGGTCAACCTCCTTCTGAATCTCAGTGCGGTTGTAGCCTTGTTGTTTGAGTCGGAGTGTGTCGTTGGAGATGTCTCGTGCAGTGAATCGGGCATCTTTGAGCCACGGCCGCTCACCAGACTCTATGCAGAGTCGAGTGCGTGCGGTCTTCGTGACTTCTTCGATACCCATACCTTGACTATCGAATCAAGTGCTAATAAAAATAGGGATTTGGATGGGAGAGCACCGGAGTCATGCACATTCGATTAGTTCGTGCAAGTATCATGTCGTCTGGTGTCCGAAGTATCGACACGGGTGCTGGAGATTGTTCGAGACGAAGTTGCAGAATTGTTCCGAGGAACTGCCGAGCGGTTCGGTCACGAGATTGTGTCGATGGAGATTGCCAACGACCACGTTCACTTGTTCGTGGAGGCAGATCCGAAATGGAGTCCTGCCGAGATAGCGAAACAATTCAAGGGCTACTCGGGTCGAACAATTCTGAAACATCACCCAGAAATCAAACAGCGGTACTTCTGGGAAAGCGGTTTGTGGAAGGACGGATACTACGTCGGGACGACTGGTGCAGTTTCCGAAGATGTGGTTCGTCGGTACATTGAGGAGACCGAACATTAGGCAAGCGTACGCGATTCACCCACGGGTCAGGTGACCCGTGGAACTCTTGCTGTTTTCTTTAGAAATAGCGATACAAGATCAGGTCTCATCTGCGTTGATCGGATCGAGATCAACCGTTCTGTCGGTGTTGACTGTTACCTCGTAACCACAGTAGTGAAAGGTCACAGTCCCACGACGTTCGGTACCTGCCTGTGTGGGTGCAAACAATCTATCGAGTGCATCTGGATCAATA
This sequence comes from Haladaptatus sp. W1, assembly GCF_001723155.1. Lineage (NCBI taxonomy): Archaea > Methanobacteriati > Methanobacteriota > Halobacteria > Halobacteriales > Haladaptataceae > Haladaptatus > Haladaptatus sp. W1. The sequence goes on along the minus strand of NZ_MEIH01000351.1, from coordinate 20,702 downwards.
ACGCTGTACAATGGCGGACAGTCACTCCATTCAGATTGTTCTCGTGCTGTAATCGCTTTCTGAATGAGGACAGTGATGGATGGCTTTGTTGCTCTACTCTGGTCGTCATCTGGGGTATTGGTATTGCTCTCTCCCATTGTGTCTCACTCTCATTCTGAAGCCCCACATTCAAACCCCTCGTGAGAACTTCATCAGTGCTAAGGACGGTAGTTATAAACATACTCTGGCAGTTGATGAAAACATACGAATGATCATTACGTAGTTGTACTAGAAGAGTGTATCAATATCACAGCTGAAGTCAGTCAGTGAATTTCACTCGAGTAGGCCCTCTGCTAGTTTGTGTTCTCATTTTCGTCCGTTTCTAGATCGCACTTCGTGACCGCTGCCAGTCGTTGTACTCGATGTGAGACTTCTCAGTCGATTGCTTCGACAGGCAAGTCAGGGAAGTACTCGGCAGCGATGTCCACCGCATACACTGGAGAAATAGTGTTCTATTTTTGCTGGAGTTTGATATTGCCGCGCATCGATTGCGGGTGGTATTCGCAGTAGTACTGAACCATCTTTTTCGAAGCGGTGAAGGTTGTACTCACGGTCTTGCCTTTCTCTTCAGCGTCTTCGCTTTTGACAATCGGATTGTCTTTCTTATTGACGATGTAGAGTTCGTGTTCTTTGCCGTCGAGGCTCTCCCACGTGAGCGTGTACTTCTGTCCCGGTTGGAGCGTGAGTGTCGGGTTTTTCTTACCTTTGATGGACTTTGGCGCACCGCCCTGCCACCCGCTTTGTTTGGCTCCCAAGCGAATCTCCTTCCCCTTCTGCTTGTTCTTTGAACTGCTCTTTTGCTTGCTCTCACCGCTCCCAGGTAAGCTGCCAGTACAGCCAGCGAGAGCCGTTGCTGTGAGGGCACTGCCGGTGAGTTTGAGTGCGGTGCGTCGGCTGGTGCGGGGTTGGTCAGTCATGGGCGAGACGGTGGTTACCAGCGGTGGCATTAGATAGATTTTGACCACAATGTGAAATTGTGAAATTGTGAAATAAAATGAACGAGCTTGGTTGTTTCAGTATGCATTCGCGCTTGTTCCAGGGAGGTCATCGGTGGCGAGCTATACAGTGAAATGGATTCGGTGATGATGCCGCAGGTCGCCTATTTCGAGTGCGAATGATGGTTACGTGTTCAGTCGAGCGGTTCCTGACTCAGCAGGTGAACTAACTCCTGCATTCGGTTCTGGTTGAACTGAGTGAGATCATATCGATTGCTCGTATTTCGCTCGCTGTGGGTCACAAGAATCCCGAATTGGTCACAGAGTGTGAGGAGATTTCCCACTACTTGTGGTGGAATAGCTGGCGTATCAGGTGATGCTAATAATTGTTTGACTGTGGGGTAATTATGCGAACATCCTGTGAGAAGTACTTCGAGTTCTTTAGAATATGATCGGAGCATTCCATACTGTGCTGGAGAAGTCTCATAGAGACCCCGAATTTGATTGCGAAGCGAATCCGACATCACAGAGTACCTCTTATTGATGAATGTTCATTTTCAACCTTTCGAATCACTTCTATAGGCGAAAGGAAAAGATATTCTATAATTTTTTGTAACTAATTTTGGATATGGACGATTTTTACTCAGATAGGAGAAGTACAAACAGAAATTGATGTGTTTGCGCTCGGTCAATCAAGGCGCTTTGTCGTCGGCCTGTCGTCGTGTTCGGTTGTCTCCGTGCACTCGTTCAGCGTTCGCTGGGCACCATCGGCTAGCGTTGTTTGGCGTGACAGAAATGAAAAAAGTGGGACGAGGTTAGCAGCAGTCGGTGAGTGCGCCCTTTCGGGTGGCTTCCGCGCCACAGTTTTCACACGTCCAGTAGGTGTGATCGACGTTGCCGTACTTGTCGTAGCCGGTGTACGGGCCACTAATACGCTCGTCGTCCGATGGGAATGCGTCAAGCGTCCCGTCGTCGGTTGCATGTTCGACGGCGGCCATGTGTTTGCAGAAGGCGTCGCGGTGGACGTGATGCGGACACGTGCAGGCCATCAGTTCGTTGGTCACGTCATCGATGGAGACGGTGTACTGGTGGGCTGCGGGGTTCTCGTGGCTCTCGTTGGTCACTTCGATGAGTCCGGGGGCATCGACGTCGAAGGAAAACTGTTCGGCCTGTGCGCGTTTCTGATCAATTTCGAGAAACACTGTGATGGCATCTCGGTGGTTATCAGACAAGGAAAATATGGATTCTTGGGAAAATCTATATTTGGTTGTGGCTCTTAGAGGAGTATAATGCCAGATACAGATCCACCATGGGAAGGGGACGTTAACGAAGCAGTCGTTGAAGAATGGAAAGCGGAGACGACACCATTCGAACGCGTCCGTGAGGTACTTCTCTCGACGACTAACCCACAGTACGCCAAAGAACTCGCCGAACGTGCCCGTGTTAGCGAACCAACTGCTCGAAAACATCTTCAAATTCTCGTCGAGGCAGGTATCGCTCAGACGGAGAGGACAGGACGCGGAGAACAATACAAACGCTCGCGACAGACTGTCGCGATGCAACGCATTAGCGAGTTGCATACCCAACTCTCACGGGAAGAGCTTGCAAATGGTATTCAGGACCTGCGAGAGCAGATACAGGCGTATCAAGACGAATATAGTGCAACGACTCCCGATGATCTTGCACTTCAAATAGAGTCCGCAGAGACTGACGAGTGGACAGCCGTTTCTGAATGGCGAGCACTCGAAAAGAACCTTCACGTTGCACAAGCGGCACTTGCACTCTATGATTTCACTCCTGATAGTGGTGATCGTACCGAGGCAACGGGAAGTAATGAGTCTCGTGGAGCGTTCGCCCATGGAACCGATTCTGGAACACTCGTCTGATAGATGGTGGGCGATTCTTCCGCAGGAATTTCTTCTGACGAGCTAAGTGGTGCTATCGGACCGCCTGATGCTGCTGAAATGCAGACGATACGGGATATTGTTCTCAACGAAGAACCCGTTGTCGAGGACGCGGTGTTCGATAATATTCTCTCTCCAAAAGAACTCCATGTCACGTTCGCTGATGGAATTGGAGACGCTACGTGGAGTCGATTCGATATAACGTGGTACGCATCTGGAGCATACCGATTTCACTACGTGGATGAAGTCGATATGAACTGGCGATTTGATCGACATCCGAATACCCATTCTCCTGAAAAGCATTTCCACAAACCACCGGAAGCAGACTCGCAAACGGCGATTCAGTCATGCATAGAAGTTGAGGAACCACGGCTTGTGACACGGGCTGTATTGAAACTGTGGCGTCGGGCTTACGAGACTGAGAGTTTTGCCGAGCTCAATACCGCTCAAAATCCACCGTAATAGTCTCCATGAGCGTTCGCTAGTCGGTGATCTCCGAGACCGTCACTTGGCGTGCCATGGATAAAAACAGCTGAAGTGGTGGTTAGTTCGGCGGTTCTTTCCGTCCCGTTCGCACGCACGGCCAGCATGGGAAGTCACCGAGGCCGTCACAGTCACAGTCTTCGGGTTCGGTCTCGTTGTCCTCTGGTGGGAAGGCATCGAGTGTCCCATCGTCGGTTGCGTCTTCGACCGCGGCCATGTGTTTGCAGAAGGCGTTGCGGTGGACGTGATGCGGGCACGTGCAGGCCATCAGTTCCTCGGTTACGTCGTCGATGGAGACCACGTATTGGTGGTCTGCAGGGTTCTCGTGGCTCTCGTTGGTGACTTCGATGAGTCCGGGGGCATCGACGTCGAAGGAGAACTGTTCCCACTGTGCGCGTTTCTGTGCCGTCTCGTCAGCTTCAAGTTCACTAGGCGTTTTCGTTGACATGGTCTTCTGGCTTGATTTCGGAAGACCGGTGCCGGGTGCTGTAACACCCGGTGCGTTTCTACACACGCCCGAGGGCACCGTTCTTCCTACTTATTCCTTGTACGGCATAGGTGATAAAACCACCGTATTCCTTACAAGGAATAAGATTATGTCATGCAGAAGTGAAAGAGTGAGTATGACAGAAGACGATGAGAGGCCGCGCAATGAGAGCGGGGAGTATGTCCAAGAACACACCGAAGAGGCCGTTTTAGAGGTAATGAAGCCGCTCGAACCCTACATGACGAGCGAGATCGCGGACGAGCTTGGATGGTCGCGACGATCAGCATATAACGTACTCACTCGACTGCATGGGAGTGACGAGATTCGAAAGAAGAAGCCCGAGGCGCGTCGTGTGATCTGGATTCGACCGGAGTAGCGGTCCGATATTAGGGAAATGAGTGCTGTGTAGCGCCGACCTAAAAATAGGTTGATGCTACAGTGAGGCGATGAGCAGCTACAAATCGCGCGCTTGGACGGTTTTGCGATCGTTTTCTTCGGCTCGTCGAGCAGCGTTGTCGAGGACTTCTGCGACTTCCTCATCGAGTGCATCGTAGAAGTCACTCGCCACATTTTGTCCTTCGAGCTGTTCTTTCACTGCAGATTTGACAATCAAATCGGCCATACAAGCGTCCAGACGGTAGAATACTACAAAAAGACAGCGGCAAAATAGTGGAAAAGGACCGGTAATTCGTGCCACTGACAGCAAAACTCTTGATGCACAACTAAAGTCAGAATTTCCTGTGGTGACCGTTCGGTGGGTGGCAGATATGCTTGGCATTGAGCGGCCGTCCGTGCATCGACGGTTGGAGGAGTTGCATAAGCGAGGTGAGTTAGAACGAGGGATAATTGAGTCCACGGGTGGTCATCGGGTGGATTCCGGAGGAGGAATGAGTAGATTTCCCGGTTCACGAAGTACGTCGAAAGACGTAGCTGCAGACAGGACACGCTCGTTCGAGTTCATCGATTACGCAATCACTTGTCTTACCGGTCCATCCACAGCAGGACATTGAGTGAGGCCAGGATCCATTTCATTCCTCAATGGGTTCCTGTACCAACTACTTTGGGAACGCAAGTGGTGTCGTGATTCGACGACCGAATCGACGGGTGTGTCTCCAAAGCTACAAGTACATGTAGTAGTATTTACTGGATTTTAATAATTTGAATCTAAGGTTGGATATAGACGTTCTACTCTGCGATACTACCTGCGTGAACCCATATCGACCCGCAAACCTAAGGTTGGAATAGTAACAGGAAAAAGAGAGTCTAAGGTTGGAATAGTAACAGGAAGCAGGATGACACGGTCAAGTCCAGTTTTCAGTCATTTAAAGCCGTGAAAGGCTGCATCTATGATTTCGATCCAGCCTTAGAATCCTAAGGCTGGATTCTATGGCCGGAAACCAGCCCTAAGCGATTCTATGCGATTTTAAAGCCGTCAAATCCCGATCTGTACCTCCAATTTCTTCCAAAGTAGTAGGGGGGTACGAACAAATGGAACGAGGATCGACACTGATGGGAATAGTATGAGTGCAAGACGTTACTGATGAAGCGTATTTTCATTATTTGAGAACAACGTTTGGGCAGTAACTCACTGATGATTATCGCCCTCGATATCGGAGAGAGTTAGTTATCCGCTGGACGAATTCGGATATGATCGTGCTCCGAATGACTTCATGCTGAGGGACAGGACACGCTGAACCCCTTCGTGCGCGGATCCACAGTTGTTTCGTCCGCTTGCACTCGCCGTATCGTTTGGTCCGAGATGAAGTAGCTGGCAACGTACATCCCTGGATCGACGTGACCCTCTTCGTACTGGATTGCCGGTCCGACAACCTGGAATCGCACCACCCAACCATCCTCGGATTGGATTACATCTACGGTATCGCTCTGGGCAGACATGGTGACCGAGACGATATTCTTGGAGTTCTGTTCTCGGAGAACCTCTCTGGTGGCGTACGCTTCTTCGAAATCCATGGCGAACTGTCCCACACTATTGGGGGTGAGAGAGTCCGGGGTCTCTGGGCAGGGCGGGATGTCAACCTGTGAGTGGATAGGAGTGGATGTACCAGTTTGGGTCGATGAGTTAGTTGCTTGTCCAGTATTGTCAGTGAGACAGCCTGAGAGGAGAACGCCAATGCCAGCAGCGACACTGAGAAATCGACGGCGATTCATACTCATACCGTGGTCGCAAGATGTGATAAATCCAAGTTAGAATCAAATAGTTGTTTCACTCATCAATTACCAGACTCGATAGGAGTACTAATAGAGGTCATGGAACCGTTTGAAGCCTCTATGACGAGTGAAGTGGGGAAGGGTCTGGTGGCCACAATGGACTGCTTACGAGGTATTGAATGAGCTTGCGGACGATGGTATGATTCGCAAGAAGAAACCACCGGTCTACTGCCGTAAGGCGGGATGAATGTCTCCCTGGATATTAAGCCTCCTCTCCGTATACTAGTCGGTAATGACTCTCGTTCCTTATCATCTCGAAATCGATGGGAACTACTATTCGCTCTCATACGTTCACTCGTCTAAACCAGAAGCACAAGAGGATCTACAGAGCCGTGATGAACCAGCTGTTCTTCGGCTCCTCGAATTGGACGATGATGTATATGGGGTCTACACGCTTGCAGAAGCGCAAGAAGAGGAGATCGAAGGTGGCGATCTATCAGACTACAGTGCTGACACACGCGATATCGTCGATACTGTCATCAGTCTTTTCGGCCAAATTAGCGACGACCAAGAGACCGAGTGGTACAAGCCGCTTGAACCGACGAACATTGCAGATGCCATTGAGGCAGTGACGTGGAAGCAATTGATCCCGACTGTCGGCGGGAGTCTTATCTCAGAACTCATTCGGTCCCACGGCCTTCCGAATGCGAACCATCGAACGTCAATCGCATTTTTTGAATTGTACACTCGGACCTTTCACACGTTTTCCGACGCTCCACAGACGAATCATGGAGACGACTGGGCAACGTGGGCAAATGAGTACATTCGCGAATCGAAGCGAATCCTCACGGTCCGACGGAAAGCAGCTCTCTTTTCGTTTCTTCAATCTTTGGGGGTGACTGGCGTCCGCAGAAAGAATGATGTTGTCATCCCATTCGAGACGTATCCACCCAGTGTTGACGATCCATGGGCGTACTACGCTGTTAAGCATGACCACGTCTGGGAGGAGTTTGCAACGGATTATCTCCAACGAGCAGGGGCATCGGAGTTGCTTACGCAGAGAGATGATGGGAAACGCGTCTTCGCAAGTCGATTGTGACCCAACCGTTATGGTTCCTCAGTCCCGAGGTAGTAGTATGAGCAAGAACGAATCCGCACACGTCGACGCTCGGGAGTACATCCGGAGTGCCCGTAAGCGGGTTGAAGCACGAGAAACTGGTGTTGCAGCCGAGAGTCTTTCGGCTGTTGCAGCGCACGTTGCCGGTCTTGAAGACTAGCGTTTTTCGATAGCTCGACTTCATGGGGTTTAGTATGGCGTTTGTGACCAGATGGAGATTTAGAAGGATTCGAGTGATTAGGACGAGCTATGATGCGGACCCCCGACGGCCACGTCGAGCTCTCGAAATTCATCACACCCGAGGCCATCCATGACGGATCCGAGAAACCGGCGGTGAACACCCTGGGATTCGCCGTATCATGTTCACAGTCGACGACATCGACGAAATCCTCGACCGCCTCCGCCCCCACGAAGCCGAACTCGTGGTACTGCCAGGCACTTCTGTTGCACCCTTATTACTCTGCAATTGTTTTGAGTAGAATCGACAAGAAACAGTTCTGCGGCGTGGTCGTTACTACGCACAAATTATTTCTGAATAGAGTGTTAATCCAAATATATCGATGGTAAGCCGTGAAAATTGGATAACAATCGTCTTTGTCGTCGTAGCCCTCCCCGCAGCGTACGCTGCCAACATCTTACTGGAATCAAACGGTATCGCTCAAGATACGGCCTTCATGATCTCATTTTTCGTACTGCTTGTTGTTGGCGTTGGTCTCCCAAGATTTGTAACGCGTAGTGGATAACCTCAGTCACGGACTGTCAGTTCTTGATGATATCAAGTAGTACTCTCTCCGTCACCGGAGTTACATTGCATTTGTCGATTGCTGTCTCCATACACATCGTAAGCGTTCGCTGGTCGGTAATATCTGTGAATGTCAATTGGCGTGTCATGGATACAAAGAGCTGAAGCGGTGGTTCGTTCGGCAGTTCCTTCCATCCCGTTCGCACGCACGGCCAGCAGGGGAAGTCACCGAGGCCCTCACAGTCGCAGTCTTCGGGTTCGGTATCGTCGTCCTCCGAGGGGAAGACCTCAAGCGTCCCGTCGGTGGTTGCGTGTTCGACGGCGGCCATGTGCTTGCAGAACGCGCTTCGGTGGACGTGATGCGGGCACGTACAGGCCATCAGGTCGTGAGTCACATCGTCGATGGGGACAGTGTACTGGTGGGCTGCAGGGTTCTTGTGGCTCTGGTTGGTGACGTCGATGAGTCCGGGGGCATCGATGTCGAAGGGAAATTGGTCGGCCTGTGCGCGTTGCTGTGCCGTCTCGTCAGCTTCAAGGGCTGCGGAGGGGTTTGCATGCGGTGCGTTCGTCAACCCAGCATTCAATAGGATCGGATTCGAGAGCAATGGTGGACGGACCTTGGATACTAGAGATCCGCCTCCAAGAGACCTAGTTAACTAAACACTATTCTGGTGGTGAAAAATAAGTTCGAAGTCGTTACTCTATGGATTCGTTAGCTTCGTCTCGATCTTGATACGGTGGTACCCAGATATCTTGTTCAATCATGGAGTCGATACGCGCCTGCGTGACTTCTTCGGCATACTCGTCATGGCGAGGTGGTTGTGCATCGAGATAACGGTTCTTTGGGTAGAGTTCTCGATCGTAAATGACCTGGCATAGCTCAGTGCGAAGGTCTTTCAACCAATTTGTCAGCGGCGATCGAGTACGGTGTTCACGCAACCCTTCGATATCGATGGGGGCACCGACATATGAGGATCCGGCACCATAGTCGTGTTCGGCAAGTACGTCACCTCGATGGTTAACGACCATCGACCCACCACCAAAGGTATCAACGGGCGTCTCTTCATTCGGTGTAAGATAGTAGGTCCCCAAATTTGGTGCAACAAGGTAGGCGGTGTTGTCGAGTGCCCGGGCTCGATTCTGAATACGCCATCCGTCATTAGCAACGAGAGGTTCGGGACAAGAAATCCGACAAATAACCTCTGCCCCATTCATCGCGAGGCCGCGAACATACTCCGGATAGGCCCCTTCGATCGCCAATGAGATGCCAAGACGTCCGATATCCGTGTCTGCAACTGGGAAGAAAGCGTCTAAATCTTTGCCGTATTCTTCGACCCACGCATCCCAGACGTCGTGCGGGCTGACCGATCGTTCAACGGGGAGGAGTGGCGTCACCTTCCGGTGTTTTAGGATGATGTCACCGTCTGGGTCGATAATGAATGCAGTATTAAAGAACTTATTTGGAAACTTCGGTTCAGCTTTCTCCTTCGCTGAGGCGACGATGTAGGTCTCGAATTCTGTAGCATATTCACCGAGCGTGTTGGTCTCGTCACCGGGGATGTCTATCGCAATCTCGTCTGCGTACGTCGCGTGATCCATGTCCATGACCTCATCAGTGAATCCTTGAAGCGCCCCCTCAGGAATGACAGCAAGCTTCACTGGTAATTCGAGACCACTCAGCCACGTTGCCGCTTTGAGATTGTCATGAATGTGGTCAAGATTCTTCTGTATATCGCTGCGTTCTGTCGCGCCCCAGACGGTTGGAGAGAGACCAACTGCCGTGTATTGTTCGATCTTCGCCATTGGTACTCGATTGTATTATTTGTAGATAGGGTATAATTATGTGTGGTGCTGTCATTGGCCATGGTTGACAAGCAGAGACAACATTATCTGCGTAGTGACGGACACGAACGGTTTGACGCCAAAGTGGGGCGTTGGATCGCTACAAATCGCGCGCTTGGACGGTTTTGCGATCGTTTTCTTCGGCTCGACGAGCAGCGTTGTCGAGGACTGCTGCAACTTCTTCATCGAGTGCATCGTAGAAGTTACTCGCCACATTCTGTCCTTCGAGCTGGTCTTTCACTGCGGATTGGACAATCAAATCAGCCATACAAGCGTTCAGATGGTATAATACTACAAAAGAGCAGTGGCAAATTAGTTGAAAAAGACTTGCAATTCGGAGCATGAGTCTGAGTTTCGGGCTGTGACCGCTCGGTGGGTAGTGGACACGCTTAGGATTGAGCGGCCATCCGCTCATCGACGGCACCAGGACTCAACAAGTAGGAGAGAATGTGGAGAAAACGATCATGATTACTGGGTTGAATCGAGACTGTACGCTCCCGGATGATCGGGATCTTTCCACCCCTCTTTGCCACTCCATGATTCGACGTCGAGACGGTAGACGGCCGTCCGATCGATTGACTCCTGTGCTATTCGCTCATAGTCCTCGCCTTCAGCCAGCTGGGGTGCAAATTTCTCCATGAATTGCTCAAGAACCGCTCGTTTATCCTCTCTATCAGCGAGCAAATCAATGGTTCCGTAGGCGACCACGCTTGAATATTCGACGGTGAAGTTTACCGGTTCGTCAGCCGGGATATACCGCCCTTTTTCACTCGTTGTGAAGGAAGCGCGCGGTTGGTCGCCGCTCTCGACGAGTTCGTGAACACGTCCCGCCTGTGCACCGTGGAGGTAAATCACGCCTTCATCTCGATTGTAGACGAAGAGTTGTGTCACAAGATGCGGAATGTCGTCATCGATGAGACCGAGCACACCCGTTTCCTGGTCGGCGAGAAATTCAAGTATCCATGCGGGATCATCGATCGCTTTTCCTTGATAACGAATAGAACCAGTGACGTCCTTGGGTGTGTTATCAGTCATCTCTGCTATAACAGATGGCTGCGGTGAAAACGGTTTGTGGATTTGTCAGCATGAAATAGACATTTTTCGATATTATGGGGAATAAGTAGTTGAATGATTACTCAATCTACTCCGTCTCGAAATTCGATAGTTGATTCTACGAACACTGAGCAGAGTTGTGCCACTCTCGACAATATAAAGAGAGTCCCAGATATCTTGGCTTCAGTAGGTTTCGTAAATACCGAACAAAAATACTAGAATTTAATTTGATTTCAGGAATTAAATTTTGAAAATTGTCCACCTATCGTCTAGAGCGGTTACATTCTCCATCTTAGATTGGCTCTTCAATATTGATCCTTATTCACAAATACCTAATTTAAATTTTTAAATTATATTCACTTTGCTTGAATTTTATTAGGGTATAAGTAAGGGACCATCCAATTTCTCACCCATGTCAGAGTTTAACACTAGCCGGACGGTAAAAACGGCTGATACGGTCTTTGAAATCGTAACAGCACTCCAAGAACTTGATGGAAGCACGATTACTGAGTTAGCAGACTATCTCGGCTTGGCGAAAAGCACGGTCCATACGTATCTCGCCACATTAGAACAGAAAGAATACGTGGTCAAAGACGGGAAAACGTACGACCTGAGTTTGAAATTTCTCGACCATGGAACGTACTCAAAGCAGAAAAATAAGTTGACATCGGTTGCCCATCCGATCCTGAAACGAACAGCGGAAGAGACGGGAGAAGTGGTATGGCTCATCGTCGAAGAGCATGGACGAGCAGTGTACTTAGATCGAGCAAAAGGTGACCGGGCAGTCCAGACAAATGGCAGACGTGGCCTTCGCACGTCGCTCCACTTTGTTGCAGCAGGGAAGTGTATTTTGGCGAACTTAGACGAGGAAGAAGTACATCAGATACTTGACCGTCACGGACTGCCAGAACAAACAGATAATACGATAACAGAACGGAGAACTCTTTTAAACGAATTACAAGAGGTGCGTGACCAGGGATACGCATATAATGCCGGTGAGGAAGTTAAAGGCGTTCACGCCGTTGGAGCGCCGATAAAACAAGACGGCACAGTCTATGGAGGTGTGAGTATCGCAGGGCCATCGGCACGATTTCAAGATGAAGACTACGACCAAAAAATGCGAAAGGCAATCGTGGAAACGGCGAATACTATCGAACTCAACCTCGAGTATTGACATCAGTATACCGGACGATTCTTTGAGTTTGGGGGTGTGTGCTAGTGGCGTCTTTTTATAGTATCGGACGTTAACGGGCGCGTTCGACCATCCTCGCAGTATATGTAGTGATATCATGTATCTTGGTGCATGTCCACAATAGCCGTGGATGTCGGTGGCACACATACCGACCTATATGGATGGCTGAGTGATGAACAGAAAGCGGTTCACGGGAAAGTCCCAACAACATCCGATGATCCGACTGTCGGAGTGATGAATGCGCTTGGAAGTGTGGACGTAGACCTGTCGACAGTTGATACTTTCATGCATGGAAGTACAATCGCAACGAACGCCGTAATTGAAGGAGAATACGCAGTAACTCCATTAATTACGACAAAGGGGTTCCGAGACCTCATCGAGATTGGGCGTTATCATCGTGAGGAACTGTACAACCCGTATCAATCGAAACCAGATCCCCTCACCGATCGAAGCCATCGATACACAGTTACAGAGCGTATTGATGACTCCGGCGAGGTGACGGAACCACTCGATGAGCAGGCTGTGCGCGACCTCGCCGATGAACTCCAGCACAACGATGTGAAAAGTGTTGCTGTTGGTTTTGTTAATTCATACGCGAACCCGGAACACGAACAGCGTGTCAAAGAAATTCTCACAGAGACTGTCGATGATCTCTATGTGGCACTCTCCTCGGAACTGAGTCGAAAACTTGGGTCGATTGCCCGGTTCAATAGCACAATCATGAACGCTGCTCTTGAGCCGATAATGGCGGATTATTTAGATGAGCTGGACGGGAAGCTTGTTGATGACGGGTTTAGCGGTTCATTTTACGTTATTCGATCCGATGGTGGCGTCGCTGGAACAGCACAAACGAAACGTCGGGCTGAATCGACAATTCTCTCTGGACCAGCAGCTGGTGTCAGAGGCAGTCAAGCTATTGGAGAGGCAGTCGGCCAGTCAGATGTCATCGGGATGGATATCGGTGGGACCTCAACAGACGTCTCACTGGTCGAAGATGGAGAACCGCTAGTCACGACAGAATACGAGGTCAAGTTCGACATTCCGCTAGTAAAGCCGATGCTTGATGTGACCACCATCGGTTCTGGTGGGGGCAGCATTGCATGGATCGACGATGGTGGATCTCTTCGTGTCGGTCCACAGAGTGCTGGTGCCGATCCAGGGCCTGTCTGTTATGATATGGGTGGCACCGAACCCACGATTACCGATGCACACCTTATCCTCGGCCGCTTAGATCCTGATACGTACTTGGGAGGGACACAAACGCTCAACGAAGAAGCAGCCCACGACTCGATCGCAGAGCTTGCTGGGAAGTTGGAGATGGACGTTCTCGAAGCTGCAGAGGGCATCCTCGAAATCGCGAATGAAAACATGGCGGCGGCGGTTCGTGAGACGACAATCGAACGTGGACAAGATCCCCGCGATTACTCGCTCGTTGGATTCGGTGGCTGTGGACCGATGCACGCTGGAGAGGTTGCGAGGAGTCTCGATGTTTCGTCGGTCATTATTCCGAGTGCTTCTGGTGTCCTTTCGGCGGTTGGCGGAACGGTAATGGACATCCAGTACAACGATGATAAGACGTTCTATACGCCAGTAGAGGCAGTCGATCCATCGGAGTTGGAATCCGAATTTCAGGATCTTGAACGGGAAATTCTAGCCAGATTCAGCGAAGGGGGGGCTACACCAGAAGAGATTTCGTTCGAACGGACTGCAGAGATGCGGTACGTCGGCCAAACCTACGAAGTCGACGTTCCCGTTACCGACGAATCACTCGATGCCGGAACTATTGAACGGCTCGTTGAAAAATTCCACGAGCAACATGAGCAAGAGTACGGAATTTCCTCTGACCAATTCCCAGTCACATTCGTGAATTTACGTGTGGCAGGAAGTAAACAGACAGTCGATCACGGATTCCGAAATGCAGAGATGAGTGGTGGCCACGACGATAGCTCCGGAACTCGGGATGTATACTTCAATGGCGAGTGGCAAGAGACTTCGATTTATTACCGTGCAGGTCTCGAGCCCGGCATGAATCTCGACGGCCCTAGCATCGTCGAGGATGACCATTCAACGATCACCCTGAACCCAGGTATGAACGCATCGGTCGACGAGCACGAGAACATCATCATTAGCTCAAGTAACTAACGGAGTGTCCACAATGTCCCAAAAAACAAATCAGAAACAGAATATCGATACAGTAACGTTCGAAGTCCTACGAAGTGCGTACGAACATACCGCTGACCGGATGAGTACGGTGCTACAACGGACATCGTTCTCACCGATCATCTATGATATGGTGGACTTTTCAAACGCAATCTTCACACCAGATGTGAATCTCGTTGGACAAACAGCCAACTGTCCAGTCCACCTTGCCGCGATGCATTTCAGTGCAGAAGCATCGCTTGACGAGTTCGGCAAAGACGAACTCGATGCAGATGATATCGTCTTGCTTAACGACCCATACAATGGAGGAACGCACATCAACGACGTTACTTGGACACAACCAATCTACGATGAGTCCGACGAGCTCTTGGGCTTTGGCGTCAGTCGTGGGCACTGGACAGATCTCGGTGGTGGAGGTCCAGGAGGACAGTCGTGGGGAACCCACCTCGCGGAGGAGGGACTTCGAATCCCGCCCACGAAGATTGTCGAGGACGGGGAAATAAACGAGGCGCTTCTTGGGGTGCTGAAAAGTAATACCCGAGTTCCACAGTACATCGAAGGAGACGTACAAGCCCATCGTGCTGCGCTGACAGCCGCCAAAGATGAACTACATCGGCTCGAACGGAAGTACGGTGCTGGCACGGTACGACAGGGAATGCATGATGTATTGGATTACACCGAAGAGCGGACGCGAGAAGCGATCCGCAAGATTCCAGACGGCGAATACAGCGCCCAGGACTACGGTGACTGTGACGGAATCACGAAGGATTCGATCTATCTCGATGTGACACTCATCGTAGACGGTGATGAGATTACAGTGGACTTCGAAGGAACCGATGATGCAGTGCCCGGATCCGTGAATTCGCCGAAAGCAAATACATATTCAGCAGTCTACTACGCACTGAAATTCTTTACTGACCCCGAGGCACCAGCCAATGCGGGGATGTACAGACCGATCGATATCGAACTGCCTGAAGGTTCGTGGGTGAATCCCAACTGGCCACGGCCCGTGATCGGATGTACAACGTTCGCTGCCTCGAAGATCTGTGCCGTAATTTGGCAAGCACTTGCGGATGCCATCCCGGACAAAATCGTCGCTCCGACCTACTCTGAGTGTAATTGGTTTACTGTCCAGCAAGAAGACCCGGAAACAGACGCTGGATACGTGTGGTCAGATCTTCCCCCTGGTGGATGGGGTGGTACACCCACTGGAGATGGGATGGAGACGACTGCAGATCCACTTGGAAACTGCATGGACTTGCCTGTCGAACGTGCAGAACTGCTCTTCCCAGTGACTGTGGAGGAACGCGAGTTCATCACTGACTCTGGTGGTGATGGTAAACATCGTGGTGGACTAGGTCTGCGTGAAACGTTCCGCTTCCACGGGTACGCCGAGCTGAGTGTTGAAACAAGTCGAACCAAAGAAGGCAGTCCCGGCGTCAACGACGGCCATTCTGGTGGTCTCGGACGGCTCATCAAAAACCATGGTATGGACGACGAAGAAGTGATTGGCGGCTGGAAAAAAGACGGCGACGAGTGGGAGATGTGTCTGATCGGGAGCGAACCGTTCCAACCAGGTGAATCGTTCACCATCGAGACCCAAGGCGGAGGCGGATGGGGCGATCCAACTAATCGAGATCTAGATGCAGTCCGCGAGGATGTGCGTAATGGAATGGTTAGTCCAGAGACTGCAGCTGACGTGTACGATGTAGACGTGGAATCGGAGTAGTATTTGAGGGTCCATCTATGAATGATTTTGAAGTCATCATCATCGGTGGCGGAGTAGCCGGTGCCAGCTGTGCCTACCATCTCACTGCTGCGGGGATTGAGGACGTCGCCGTATTCGAAAAAGACCAGCCAGCAAGCAAAGCAAGCGGACGTGCTGCTGGGTTTATTACCCCCGATCAGTTCTTGAGTACGGGAACGCATCCGGACGAGCACAAGTACATCATCCGATTCTGGGAAGAGATGGCTCAGGATTCAAAACTCGATCTCCATTATGGAGATGCGTACACGCTTGCACGAGACGCAACGTCAGTAACGTACCTCGAACAGTTGCACGAAGAAACCACGATCGAATCGCACCTACTGACTGGTGACGAGATCGGAGATCGGGTTCCAGCACTCATCACGGATGATATCGAAGCTGGATTTATGTTCGAGAATGGGTTCTCGCTCGACCCATACACAGCGACTGTCACCGTTCTGGAGGACGCAATATGTGAGGGTGCAGATGTGCTAAGTGAGTCGGTCGAATCAATTGACACCCTCGCATCAGGTAGCACTCGTGTGACGACGAGCGAAAGGTCATATACCGCTTCGGCGGTGATCGTGGCAGCAGGAGCATGGAGCAAATCGCTGGTGAGCGATATCAATGTCTCACTTCCGTTAAAGCCCCGGGTCAGTCAGATCGCAATGTTAGACCCTGGACAAACGGTCGAGCTACCACTTATCAATGATCCCGATCTTGAGCTGTACTATCGATCAGAAGTGAATGGGGAAATTCTGATCGGGGGTGGCACTGGAAAAACTGAGCTTAACCCCGAAACGTTCAGCTCGACAGCCCGTGAAGAGTTCATCCAAGAGGTTGCAGAGAAAGCACCACAGATCTCTGACCAACTTCAAGAAAGCCAGATGACTGGGAAGTGGGGAGGGCTTTGTTCGGCAACACCTGACCGCCATCCTCTGGTCGGGGAAATCCATTCAAACGGAGTTTACGTATGCTGTGGGTTCAACGGTGAAGGTATCATGTACAGCGCAGTTGCTGGTCACCTGATCGCAGAGTTGCTCACTGGGGCCACGCCGACGTTTGATGCCGACATCTTTGCGCCAGATCGGTTTGAGACTCCGGAGGAAGACTTCGAAATCAGAAGTGCGATCGAATGGTGATGCACTAGCTTCTGCAGTTCATATGATCTCACTCTCTCTCCATAGTTAGACAATCGAACTTCGGACTATCGAAGAAGAGAGTGGAGAGCTTCGATAACAAACGGGATTCCGAGAGAGCGTGGGTGGCCACGTCGGACGGCGTAGGAGGTATTGAACAGGCTTTCGGACGATGGTGAGGTCCGTAAAAAGAAGCTAGAAGCACGGCGAGTGATATAGGTTCGACCGGAATAGCAATCGTTCGTTGGTATAGGTGATCGCGATCTAATGGGAAGGTAGCACTCTCAAACAAAAGAAGCCATTCAGAATGTGATCTGCGTACCCTCTCGATTGAGTGACGGTATTCGAATTCGTCGTTGGAACGCGCATAGAGCAATTTGCTCTCACCATCATCATAATCACTCTCAGGATCACCGATGATAAGATCTAGCTCTCGGGTGATGCCATCGACCGCAATCGTCTCCGGATAGCGTCCATCATATTCGAATTCGTCCATAGCATCGAAGCTCTCGAATGCGAGGACAACATCACTCACTTGAGTGACTTCCTTCGTCAGGTTCACAAAACGTCCCGTGAGCCACGCACTGCAAAGGGGATCCACGTTGGCTCCGAGTGCATCTCGGATCTGTGGCCACGTTGGTTTGGTTTCGTGGTTGCCCATTCCAGTGGACGTATCGGTAATTGGTTACTGTGATACCGGTACCAAGTCGCGATGTCGGAACCAGACATCGATTTCCTCGCTATCGGTTTCGATGCGGTAGCTGTAGGAGTCTAGTTCCCGCCCGGTCTCGTCTCCAAGAGTGTCCTGCAGGACATCCGTGATGGTGCCTTCTTTCTCGTGGTGATCGCTATCAGGATCAGTCTCTGAGACATAGACCTGTACGTCGTCGCCCAGTTGGTAGGGGTCGCTCGCTGGTTGGGGCACGTCCTCCATCGATACTTGGTATTCTGTGTGGTGAGTTTTTATCGGTACCGGACACCATACGAATCTTTGGCTAATGATCCTCCGGCTTCTACTGAAGATGTTATTTTAGAAGTGGGGGAGTTCACGGCCCATGCTGTTCTTGGATTTCTGCTGAAGTGAGCACACCACTTTCCGCGAAGAGATCTTGCATTCCGGGGCCGTTAGCTCCGGTTGGCCCGAGTGAAAAGGAGGGATCCCTGAGCCGGGTTTCTAAAAGTTCGAGGAGTGCAGCAGCCTCAATGAGGCGTACTTCTTGAATTTGAGTCGCGATCTTGAGTCTTCGAATTGCGTCCGGACGGTCGGCATCGAAGGTGCCTGAAAAGACTACGAAGTAGATGTTTCGGAAGCCTTGGTTTTGGAGGTACTGAACTTCGGCGTCGATATAGTCTCGGAACTGTCGTTCGTCGTTTGTTGAAAACCGGTAGCCGTTTTGCCGAACTTTGGCGTCGTATATGAGGGCGTAGTTATACTGGCGAGCTTTCGCTATGCCATCGGGATTCTGGCCTGTCCCCTGTCCACGTTCGTCGACGGCATAGCCGAGCATTCGAAGGCATTTCGCGAGTCTATCTTCGAATAGTGTTTCGACAGCTTGACCCATCTCTTCGGCAATACTCTGAATATCCTCTGTGTTCCGGGCGAGATCGGGAAGCACAGAGACGATCGGTGGGATGTAGCTATCGGGCAGAGAGTGGGATTCTGCTTGAGGGGTAGGCTCACTGTTTGTCGAACCGTCTTGAGTGATCGTCGCTTCTTCGCTGAGTTCAGTCCTGTTCAGCCAGAAGAGACACATCCGTTCGATGGTCCAGAGATGGATTTCCTCTCCCGTGTGGTTCTCTATTGTGTCGCGGATTTCCTCGTTGAGTTCCCAGAATTCGAGGTAGTCTTCGGCCAGGTCTCCTGAGGGTTCCCAGATAGCGAGATCCGACATCGCACGCCGAATTGACGTATAGTAGATAGGATACGTGTTTGGATTCTGTAGCTGCCAGAAATAGGAGACAAAATACGGAATGTATCCAGGACTCGGTACGGAGTTTCGATCCTCTGCTCGAATCTTTAGTTGCTCGACGTATTCCCCAAGTTGTTTGATTTGTTCGGCGACTTCCTCACGTCCGGCAGGCGCTGCGAGGACGTCTCGAAGCAACTCCGAAAGATCCGTACCACCATCTGTTTCGGCCGTCGAAACAAGCATATTGAAGAACATTTGGCCGCTGAACCCACTGAAGCCCCAGAGTTTGTGACTACCCACTTCGCTCGCCATCTTGTTTTTGAGTTCCGTGACGCCGATCTCCTCACTAAGAAAGTCTTGAAGCAGTTTCTGGCGGATAGGCAGTCGTTCGTTGCGCTGCTCTCTCGAACTATCGAGCGAACGTGACTCACCACTTGCAGTTACATACTTGAAATCGGCCTCAGCAAACGCGTCCCAAACGCGAATAATCTGGCGTTCATCGGAAAGAACCATATGCCACCGAACTAACGACAACGAAATAAAATTTGGGAGTATGGGGATGTATTACGAAGTGATTCCTGGCCCGTAGTGGTCAGCAATTGATAAAGTTGAGCGACAAGGGTTACGATACAAACCGGTAGTCAAGAAATCCAGAAGAGGTTGGAATGACGCTGGCGAGAAAGAAATTACTGAGAAGGTATCTTCTCACCATCCACCGTCGAATTCAGCAGTCAAACCACATCGCTCGGCGAATCTCGTGATATATCGTTTCTTACTCCCCTGATCTAACGCGACATAGAGATAGTAGTCATCAGAGAGGTTCCGCTGCATCCGCATTGGCTCTCCGGTGGGATGAGTCGGCTCTGAATTGAGGATCGCATTTTTGGAGCCAGGAACATAGGGAAACGACTCTAACTGATCGATGAGATCGTACTCTTGAATCAGGAGATCAACTGTCTCTGCCATCACATCGGATTGATTTTCATCAGAGCATGACCACACGCAGTCCCCGTTTGCAGAAAGATGGACGATATACTCTGTATCGGCTGTAGAAGAAGTATCAGAGACGACTTCATCTGGAGTGGTCACAATCTCGCCCCCGTTTTCAACGACCGGAAGATCTGCTTCATCACCGTTTGCGAGCGTGTGAATCAGCGAATCAATGTACTCCTTTGACTTTGGTTCGATTTCTTGGGCTAGCGAATCGTCAATTTCCTCTATTACAATCTGCGTCACTCGCTCAGCGAGGGTTTCTTTTTGCTGTTGGAGTGTTCCGACGGCGTGCTGTCGTGCTTCAATACGATGAGCAATCGTGTCTGCTTCGCCTGTCTTGACAAGCTCCTTTGAGAGGAGTTCCAAGACGTGCCAATTGTCTTCGAGTTCAGCAATTGAAAACTGTGCTAGTGAGACCTCATCAGGACGAGAGCTGTCTTTGCGACGGCGGAATATCTCAAATTGACTGCCAGTCGTTAGAAGCCCCCAATCGACCCCTTTCTGCCGCATGTAGCTCGTCAGTTGACTTCTATCGGCGTCAGTGAGAGTACTGTCGCAGCCCTTCGCTTCGATGAATACGACGGGAGCGGTTTCGATGAGAAGGGCGTAATCTGCACGGGTGTTCCCTCGGCCGATTTGCATTGGATATTCGAGTTCGACTTCTGGTGAAAACATATCCCACCCAAGCAGCTTGATGAGTGGCTGGATGAGTTTCATCTTCGTATTTTCCTCATCCATTTGTGGTGCTTGGTCGATTAGAGATTGTGACTGTTCGACGTACGCTGTGATC
>NZ_MEIH01000350.1:0-18507 GCF_001723155.1 Haladaptatus sp. W1 | reverse complement strand
AAACGACTCTAACTGATCGATGAGATCGTACTCTTGAATCAGGAGATCAACTGTCTCTGCCATCACATCGGATTGATTTTCATCAGAGCATGACCACACGCAGTCCCCGTTTGCAGAAAGATGGACGATATACTCTGTATCGGCTGTAGAAGAAGTATCAGAGACGACTTCATCTGGAGTGGTCACAATCTCGCCCCCGTTTTCAACGACCGGAAGATCTGCTTCATCACCGTTTGCGAGCGTGTGAATCAGCGAATCAATGTACTCCTTTGACTTTGGTTCGATTTCTTGGGCTAGCGAATCGTCAATTTCCTCTATTACAATCTGCGTCACTCGCTCAGCGAGGGTTTCTTTTTGCTGTTGGAGTGTTCCGACGGCGTGCTGTCGTGCTTCAATACGATGAGCAATCGTGTCTGCTTCGCCTGTCTTGACAAGCTCCTTTGAGAGGAGTTCCAAGACGTGCCAATTGTCTTCGAGTTCAGCAATTGAAAACTGTGCTAGTGAGACCTCATCAGGACGAGAGCTGTCTTTGCGACGGCGGAATATCTCAAATTGACTGCCAGTCGTTAGAAGCCCCCAATCGACCCCTTTCTGCCGCATGTAGCTCGTCAGTTGACTTCTATCGGCGTCAGTGAGAGTACTGTCGCAGCCCTTCGCTTCGATGAATACGACGGGAGCGGTTTCGATGAGAAGGGCGTAATCTGCACGGGTGTTCCCTCGGCCGATTTGCATTGGATATTCGAGTTCGACTTCTGGTGAAAACATATCCCACCCAAGCAGCTTGATGAGTGGCTGGATGAGTTTCATCTTCGTATTTTCCTCATCCATTTGTGGTGCTTGGTCGATTAGAGATTGTGACTGTTCGACGTACGCTGTGATCTCGGATTCGTTCATTGGTTAGTTAGTCCTCACGTGCGTCAGCGACGAAGCGGTAGAGGCCTCGATTGACTTTTTCGACCCATCCAGCATCGACAAGTCCGCGAAGTTCTCGGTTGATGTACTGTTTACGGGTATCGAGTTGTTCTTCGAGGCGTTTTGGATTAGCATAGCCCCAAGGTTGTGTCTCATCTCGTCCGGCTTTGAGCACCTCTAGAATAGCGTCTTGGCGGTCGTTTGGCTCAAACTTCTCGTTGACCATTATGACAAGAGGTGTCACTTGGTTACAATTAATGTTGCGGAAATAGTGTTAGTATGAGTTACTGCGATCGTTAATAGTATTGTTACAGTGTAATAGTAGACCACTAAATGAGGAGGTGAAAAAGGTGCGATCAATAGTAACACATAGATCTTTGCTTACCGTCTAACAACGATATTCACGTCCCAAAAGCAATAGGTGTTTAGACGAGGCACGAGAGGATTCAGACGAGATTTGAGCTCAAATCGGAGGTCGAAATGGTTGAGATTGTAAATGTCGTCTCATCGGGCGCTCTAAATGTAGAAATCAATTTGGAACGTCTCGCTGACGATATCGGAGAGCCGGTAGCTCGCTATGACCCGAACAAGTATCCAGGAATGTATCTTCGGCTCAATGAAAACGAACCGTTGATTACGCTCTACAGAACCGGGAAATACATTATCACCGGTGCGGATTCGGCAGATGAATCATATTCACTTAGGAAGCACTTTCTAAGTCTTCTTTCAGATATGGGGGTTATTGAGAATGCAAAGGATGAATGGTTCTCTATTCAAAATTACGTCTGTATTGGAGAACTAAAAGACTCTCAAAACCTGAACGCTCTTGCCATCGGACTGGGGCTCGAAAAGACAGAATACGAACCAGAGCAGTTTCCAGGTCTCATTTACCGCCCTGACACCCATGATTGCGTTGTTTTGATTTTCGCTACGGGACGAGTTGTTCTCACTGGTGCAAGCGATTTCGAGACGGCAAAGCAGACTTTCAAGGAACTTCAAGATACACTCTCATAGCACATTTACCGGCAGAGAAATCCAATGCCATGAGGACGTCCTAGAAGCTAATTGATTTCTTCACTGAGTGTAATGATTGGCTCACTGAAGATACCGATTTTGTTCTGTAAGTCAGCAGAAGTGCAGAGGACTTAGAAGACTTCTAAGTAGTCCACGATGACATCGCGCTCGTCGTCCGTGAGGTCGAACAAGTCGTAAACAATTTCGTCAATTTCGGCTTCCAGTTCTTCAATGCTCGTTTCTTCGACCGTCTGCTTATCCTGTTCCAATGCCCCTAGAAGTCCCTGAACACCATCAGCAGTCTCCGGAATCGGAATGGTCTGTTTTTCTCCCTTCTTCATATTTCGACCATCGGCAGCGGCGTGAACGTACTTTGCTCTGAGTTTGCGCTCCTCCCGGTCGCCGGAATCCATTTGTGGTGCGGTTATCTCATCGGAGCGCCCTGCCGTGACTGTAAACCGACCATCGGTGAGTTCTTGAATGGTGGCATTGACGGGATACCGGCGGGTCTGCCACTCATAATCGATGTATTCGAGATTGCCGTTAAAGCCACCGAGATAAGATTCGGGGAAACGTTTAGTTTTGCTTCTTAAATCAATCGTGTCAGTGATTGTTCCAGCCCTTTCCCTAAGTGTCTCGAAATTGTTATCTTCATCTTCGGTCACACAGGGGAGCTTTTCGACATATTGTGACCGATATTCGTAATACCCACCTGCTTTGACCGTTGTGATGTGTTTAAAGTAAAAATCGAGAGTTTTCGAGTTTAACTGGCAAGCAATCTCTTCCGTCAAGTCGCGGAAAGTCGGAGTTAGGAGAACACCGTAAGCAGTCGTAAAATACCATGTTCCTGGTTCGTCAATCATAAACGTGGCATTTTCAGCGATATGAGCCTGAATTATCTTCGGGTTCTCGAATTTTCCTAGATTTTTCGGGTATATGTACCCATACCAGTCATCTCTTCCTTCCATTCTTCCTCCCTCTCGTCCTTCGAGTGAGTCCTTATGCTCAGCAAGGAAATCCCACGTTCGAGGTAAGTTATTTTTGAGATAATCTGATGAATAAAGCCCTGCATCGAATTTTCCGTTTTCTCCTTCTTCGGCATAGTAAGGATGGACAACATGTAGACCCGACCAATCGCCCCTCCATCGTTTTACTTCATCTCCCTGCAGAAAAGGACGAAGTAGGTCGGTTTCTATTTCATACTTCTCTGATTCTCCGATAGGGACGACAGTAACAACCTTCCCGGAATCATCTGATTCTACTCGGTCGGCGTCAAGAACATCCACAATGTAGATTTTATTTGCACTTGTTCGAATTCCTTGAAAGACAGCGTCTGTCACTTTTTCAATGCGCTCGTCAGCTTGGTTTTTCAGCTTGCAAAATACTTTCAACTCCTTTGGAGGCATTAGTGACCAGTATCCATCATCCAACTCCGCCTGCGGGAAGTCAAACACGTCGATGAATTCGTCACTATAGCCTGGTTCACCACGATGGTCACGGACGGCAGTGATAATCTGTTCGTCTAACTCCCGGCCACTATCTTCGTCTACATTTGCTTTTACTCGGACGCATCGGATTTCATTGTCGTTCCGGGCATCTTTGTCGTCTTGATCCTCCAGAATTACAATGGCAGGGTAGTTCGTCGCGTCCTCGAAGACGCCAGAATCACGGAAATCGTACACTTCCTTGATGCTGGCCTCGTTCCGCATCACGTTCCGAATCCCCTCGCCATAGTCCGTGACCATGAACTGATTCGGCGTAATGAACCCAAGCCGACCAGACCCTTCGGTGAGCCAATTCAAACCACGCTCATAGAATGGACAGAAGATGTCATAGTTCCCTGTGGTAGACTCATATAGCTCATTCATCATCGCTTTTTGCTCGTCCGGAAGATGTTGAATTCGAACATACGGTGGGTTCCCGACCACATAGTCGTACTCCATGTAGTTCTTGACGACGAGCGAGAGAATGGTGTCCTCGAACATCTTGAACAGTCGCCCATCACCGTGCTCGACTCGGAGATACCGCACGGTATCGAGAATGTCGTTCACGTATGGCTCGAAGAACTCCTCCAACCCGTCGTACTCACGGGTCGTGTAGCGGTGGATACCTCGTTCTAGCCCACCGTGGTACTCCCACATACCCTCGTGCATATGGTATTTCACCACGTCAAGGACGCCCTGCAACGCAGCGAAGTATTCCCCGAAGTTTCGCATCCCGGCATTGAGTTTTGCCGTGTCGAACAGCGGCATCCGAACGCGCTGAACGAGGAACTCCCCGTCACGTTCTGACTCGTCCACTTCGCCCTCCTCGACTTCGACCGGAAGCGGAACAGGAATCATCACGTCTTGAGTGTTCTCGGTCATCGCGTCGAACGTCATCTGAGTCGTGCTGTCGTCACCGAGGTCGATCCCCGTCAACTCGCGCTCGTTCCGTAGTGTGTCTGTGCGGAAGATCGGAAGGCGACGAATCGTGAAGCTCTCGCTGTTTCGCTTCGCTTCTCGGTACTTCGGAAGGATCGTGACCATGAACCGAATCTGGGCCATTAGCACTGCGAACGGATGAATATCCAGTCCGACGATGTGAGGGCGGGTACAGAGTTCGGTGAGGTGGTCGGCCCAGTCTGGGTCGTCGTTGTACCGTTCTACATCCTCGATGTATCGCTCCACAGCTTCCACGAGGAATGTCCCAGACCCACAGGAGGGATCGATGATTCGTTCTCCAGAGACACCAACGTCATAGCCGACACCGTCCATGATGTAGTCGATAACCGGCTGAGGCGTGTAGAACTCGCCCAATGCCTTGCGTGTTTCCGGGTCAAAATACCGCTGGTAGAGATTCCCGAGCGGGTCGCCTTCGATGCGAGAAAAGTCAAATTTCAGTACGGAGAAGACAACGTGAGCAACTGCTCGACTGAACCGCTCCTGTGTTGCTTGACTCACGCGTGAAACATCACTCCCGTCTTTCGCTACGTCACGGAACCGGTTGTACGGGTTTTTGTGCTGACTGGCGGTTTCTTCGGCGTACCCGTCCGTCCACCAGATGAAAATGTCGTCCTCGAAGAGGCTTTCGACGAGTTGATTACGCATATCCTCTATCATCCCGTTTGCGGCGACTGGGTAGGCATCGAGACTGATTTCTCCGTTGAATCCACCGAGTGCATTGAAGTACCGTTGAAGGCCGGTATTTGACGGGAAGAAATCGTGGTCAACGGTGGCTTTCGCCAGAAGTAGCCGGGCAAGAAGCGCGTGCCCACTCTCCAAACAGAACATGAAATCGCGAAGGGATTGCTTGCCGTCAACGAACGTCTCCCACGAGTTCGGAACCTCATCAGGTTCGCTGGCGTAACTCGCCTCCCAGAAATCGTAAGCCCCTTTCACGAATTTTGCTTCGTTCTCGTCACGGAGTTCCCGAAGCAAGTCAACCATTGCAGTCACGAGATCGGCGAATGGGCTGTCTTCTTCTAAGCGAAACGTGTCGAAGAAGTGTTCGCGTCCGAGTTCGCTATCGAGTTCCACTGCATCGAGTGTGTCGAGATAGTCGCTGACACTTTCTGGATCCGTAATGTCCCACTCTGGTTTTTCAAGTGCGGCGACAAGGTTTGCAGCGTGGCTTTCGGTTGCATCTCCAAGGGGGACTGTGAGGATCTGTGTCTGCCCATCACGCTTGAACAGTTGGAGTTCTTCGCCGTTGGTCAACACGCCATAGTTGGCTTTCAACGCATTCACATAGTGGAACAGTTGGTCAGTGTGTGCGTTGAGGTCGCGCCCGGAACTTTTGAACTCATAGACGGCGGTAACGGATTCGTTTGCGTCTAGCGTCACGTAATCCGGTCGTTTGTTGTCCGGAAGTGTCCACTCGCTTCGCAAGTCATGGCCCGCGCCAGAGTAGCCGAGATATGTATAGAAATTTTCGTTCAGAAATGCATTTTCGACGTCTTTCTCGCTCATGTCGTCGTGAATACGAGCAGCAATCCCGTGGAGTGAGTCAAGAACTGACGACAGTTGGGTCATGTCTTGCTCGATACAGGGATACGTTAAATATCTCTTGTTTGAGTTACAGATGAACGCACAGAGAGCAAAATCCTAACTGGCTTCGGATAAACGGAAGCTCAAAGTTAGATCCGGATCAGTGGCTCGATTTTAGCTCTAAGACGGGGGAAGTCGATACGTCATTATCCCGACCGGGATCAAGCGAGGAGTCGACTGATCTTGCATCACTCCGTAAATAGGCCGAATGCGATGCAACTGACTCTGTTTCGTCGAGTAGACAGCGGGCGACCACCGAGTACGACAGGTCGGACGCAATTCGACGATACGTAAAACATCGGGTGGTATCTGTGAAGGCTGCGGTGATCCTGTTCCGTTCACCAGCTGAACAGGCGAGCCGTATCTCCACGCTCACCATGTCTACGAAGTCGCTGGCGGTGGGCCGGATTCGCCCGAAACTGTGATCGCGCTCTGTCCGAACTGCCACTACCGTGTTCACCACGGTCGTGATGGTGCAGTATATAATCGGGAACTTGTCCATTGGCTAGCGAGTATTGAGGAAGTTCCTATTGAGAAAATCTTCGCTACTGAAGTGCTGTAACATCAGAATTGGCGTCCATTTACCTAGCTTGGCCTGCTCGTCGCAGAGAATTGATGGATGAATCGGAGGCAGAATTCGCTCAAAGTTAGAATCGATGCTAACCACGGTACCAGCTTTGGATCGAGGGACTGAATTACTTGAATGAACACCAGGGAGGGAACGGAACACGAAGTTCCGAATTCCACTTTAATCGTATAAGGCAGCACTCGATTTCGGCCTCGACCCGTCATCGGTCGTCCTCCAAAAATAGTACGCGCCACCGTTCGGGAGATGATCGGGACGCTCGAGACAACCGTGTCGGTGACCCACTTCGAGGCCTTCGGGGATGCGGGTACAGCGAGCTCGGCAGGTCGAACAGCGGAGTTCGTCTTCCCGCTCTAATCGAACGTGCGTGTGAGGCGAGCAGTTTCTCAGTGGTCATCATTCCATCATCTCCTGGGCGAGTTCCAATTCGCTTTTGATCTGCTCAATGTTGGGATTCGCGTGCTACCGTAACTTATGCAGTAAAGGAGTTCGAGAAGTGAACATGGTTGAGCAACCACACAGGTCCCTTTACCAAATCACAGAGGGAGGTCGGCAGTATCTTGCTGGCGATCTCAACACTGATGAATTGAAGATGAACAAGAATTAGCCGCTTGTGTTCTCAAGAGACTCCAAATCTTATAAATATTTTTCTGAGAAATCTGTGAAATATCGAATTTCATCTACGAAATTGAAATCCACAGAAAGGTCATTAAGACGGTTTTTAACTCCGTCTATCTGGCTGCCGACCGCTAGAATCACATCTATCTCATCCTCTAAGTTATTCTCCAATAGTTTATTCAGTACTTCATCTTGTTTCCGTATTGAACAGCCAATTATTACTAATTCGGATGTCTGTTTCAACATTGCTTCAGCGAATCTTTGCTGCCACGCATATGTCTTTATTTTGTCATAGTTTTTATCCATGCCAACGGGGGTATAATTGACGGTTCATAGAGAAAAGTGGCTACATTCGGGCTGAAATCTATATAATTAGTATGTATGAATTCTGAGTAGGATGGTATGCTCTGTGGTTTCTTCAAATTGAATACCAAGTCCCGATACGAGTTCGTTTCTACCTCTTCGTTTGTCAGTATATGCTCACTCTTGTTTGATGTAAATGTGTGAACTGCCTGAATCTTCTCTGAGAAGGGTCGATCACCAACAAACATATCCTCAAACTCGTTTATCCAGTTTATTGACCCGTGTATCTTCGCAATTGGAATATTTGGCTCCCACTCCCAATGATGCGATTGATAGTGATAATCCAAGTTAGCATATTCAATGGCGTATTCGAATAACAGATCGTAATTTAGTGATATAACATTATACGGCTGGTTTAAGTAATCCCTTGCAAGTTTTACATAATTGTTGTTTTCTGGTGACAACCCTAATTTATAACTCCTAAGAATTTCATAAATGAAGAAATATACTGAGCTTATCGCTCCTTGATATCTTTGGTACTTTTCCATTGAGGTGAATTCAGATGAGACGGATTCCATCGATTCATGCAGGTATTGTAAAAATTCCTCCACATCAAGGTCCAAATCTTCAAAGTCTATATTCTCTAGATCGTCATCTATTCCTTCGTATTCTATTACTGCTTCACTAAGCTCTTGAAAATCATCATCAAATAGAAGACCAGACTTTGCACCTTTAGCAAAGAAATCATTCGTTCCAGGGGGAATCAGATCGTCTGGAGCATCATCATTGTACCCAAGAGAGGCACCAGCTCCTAAGATATATGTCCTCGTCATTCAGTTAAGAATACTTCCTGATCACAATAAATTGTCTGCATGTAATATGGTAGGTAGTGTGAGTTTACATCAAAATAGATTGCTATATGAACATAATCGATACCAATCACACAACCAATTGAGCAACTCTTAAAGCGGAGCCTAATGGAAAATCCAAACGAGAGCAAGACTTACTACCAAATTACAGAGAAAAGGCGGCAGTATCTCGCTGGCGAGCTTGAGACAGATGAGCTGGAAGATTAGCTGTGTTCGTGGATGCTGTAGTTGAACGAATTGGAATGTTATTTCACGGCGTGATTCCGGACTGACGACTAAGAAGCGCTAATTCAATAGCTCGTAATTTCGAACGAGCCAAACTATCGTCTGATTGTAATAATTCATCGATCAATGATTCTAGCGCCGCCTCCCCATCCTCATTATTTTCTATGATTTCTGACAGTGTATATGTGACATTGCCCACTTCAGCAGTGCTTCTAGTGATACAATGATCGACCTTACTCTGCGGGTCATCACCACAACGTTGGATAAAGTCATCCGCTTCTGATGATGAGAAATCGTACATATCATCCAAATCCTGAAGCAAGCCATCTTTATCCATCATGAAGATTACTCTCTCAACAGACCGAATATTATTCCCGTTTATATCTTGTTCTATACACCTCTCCAAGACCGGGTCGATTGTTTGATTCTTCATTAGC
Source organism: Haladaptatus sp. W1 (assembly GCF_001723155.1). Lineage (NCBI taxonomy): Archaea > Methanobacteriati > Methanobacteriota > Halobacteria > Halobacteriales > Haladaptataceae > Haladaptatus > Haladaptatus sp. W1. Next base: position 9,515 of record NZ_MEIH01000350.1, on the reverse strand, counting down.
CATTCATTTATCCAATGATACCCTGCTAAATATGCGCTCAGAAAACTTCTTATCAAGCACTCCAATTTTGTATCGGTTAATTCTAAATCGGATCTCCTTTTATAAAACCGATATAGAGTCCTTCTATCTGAAATTAGCTCGCCAGTTGAGTTCCAGTTCTTTGCTGCAATCGTTAACTGATCATCAATATCTTCAGTAGCGTCAGTACTCAATACCTCACGAACAGGAACACCTTCATTTGAAGCAGATACAGACAAATCCATTTCCTCCAATTGATCTGACGGAATTCCAACTACTTGATTAAGATCTTGAGCTACTGACTCAAATTTTTCGTTGATTAATTCTTCGCGACGTTCTATTAGAACTCGATAATCGGAATGTCTCATCTTCCGATTTGTAGACCCTTTTCGTGTATACGCAACACCAACCTCTAAAATACTTTTTCCAGACTGCTCGTTAATACTTTTAGAAGTGAGAACAGGAGGAATATCCGCAGACATTATGACAAAGATCACGCCATCACGACCATCATCGTGTATTTTATATCGTTCTACATTAGGAGTCGGTTCAAGTGAACCTTCTATTAAATTCTGTATCTTTGACTCATCAACATCATACAAAGTTTGACCACCGTCTGCACCCCAGTCAGAGATCCCCATAAATGTCCTATCGTCATTAAAGCCAACAAAGAGAAACCGATATGGTTGTTTTTGCACTACATTAGCAAATGCATTTATTGGTTTAATGAATTTTACTTGCCTCTCTTTTTCTTTGTCGGGGCTGTCTGCCCCAAGGAACATTTTCCGTTTATTATCTATCAATCTTCCCTCCTCATTAGGAATACTATTTTCGATAAATTCGACAATTTTAGAATCTTCTGCGTCAGGATCTTGCAGTAGTTGGTAAAGCTCCTTTGTCCAGTGTTTTTCGAATGACATAGTATTATATTGTAGAAACCGATATAAATTTATTGTGAATTATACATTAGGTGAGAAGTAAAAATAGCTAGGAGAGTGAGATTTCAATAACAGAATTAAGTCCAACAGAACCTCTATTCGTTTGTTAGTCCGATTGACCAACTCGTTTGCGCTTCAACACGCAATTCTTCAGTGTCGATTATTGCTGCAATCTCCTCTGGCGTCACGCTCCCCTGTCGCTCCGCTTACTCCATCAACTCGGCGAACGCACCATTCGGAACCGCCGCCGTGTCACCTCGTATCTGGAGATAAAATTCGGCGACGCGGTCGAGCGCCTTGCTCTTCGTGTTCTCGCCGGTCGCTTCGAGGAGGTACTCCATTCGAAGTTCTCGTGAATCAGTCATACGGAGATACATATTTTTGCACACGTCCCCTGAAAGCCTAGTTTTATCGGGTAACTGAAACAGCGATCATATATAAAGAACTCCGAGGACCTTTCGATCCGCCCAAGCGAAACAGTGTCGAGTCACTCGCAATCGACTCGATTTGCACACATTAGTCGCGATGGATGTGTGCAATTTCGCGGATTCGTTTCTCGCGTTCTACCACCCACAGATGGCGCGCGCAAACCACCTCGCACGGGGTTCGACACTTCGCAAAACGGTACAAGCAGAAGTAAAATTTGTATCAATGTAACTTCGCGCGCGAACGGGTGACTTTTTATCCTTTCACACTGTGCCTTTATTTGTCGTATTCGCCTGAACGGGGCTCACGCTGACCTCAACACTTGGCTTTCTGCCGCGTTCGTCCACGAAGCGACATCTCCATCCATGAACGAAGAAACGGAGAACGGAACGAACGGCCGAACCGACCGACGACTTGATCGGCTTGATGTACTGGACCGGTTATCGACGATTGCCGCGACGTTGTGCGGTGGCGCGGCTTCTATTGCCGCAACGTTATTGCTAGCGCCGCCAGCAACGGCGCTGGTGCTCTTGAATACGCTGACACTGCTAATAGTGGTCGCGTTGCTCCTCGAGCGGGTAGTTCTGTAGAACAGCGCGGAGTTCCGTCGGGTGGAACTCACGCTGACCTCAACATTCGCTTCTTCATCGCCACGTTTGTTAAACCTACCTAAATTTGTTATCGACAATCCACGCCGCACCGTGCGGCGTTCTCATGGACGCCGTGTCCGGCACAATTCGTCGTACTTCCGCCATCTACGCAACTTCGAGTACACTGAGGAACTCCGCGTCGTGGTCGTAGTAGAACGCCTCGTTGAGCAAGTTGTTCTTCTGTAGAATACCTACCGTTTGTGTCAACCACGACAGATTAGGACGCAAAGAGGAAATCGAGAAAATGACACAACACAATTCGGACGATAAATCACGAAGACGAACTATACAAGTTGGTGGTAGAGAGGTCGATGCTTTCGCGTGCGTCGAGCACGACAACGAACTGATTGCCATCTATCCGATACCTTGTGACGGTCGGAAGGGTTTCACGTTCTCTCCCTAGCTGGATGGAACGAGAACCATGGAAATCGTGGGTGTTGACGATGATACAGGGTCACGGATAGCGGAGAAGTACAAAAGTGGCGTTCTCCCTGTGGATACAGTGTCGTGGGGCGTGATTTACGATGAGTGAGAAGTTGCACGAAGCTATTCAGCAGTGTTGTAGAGAGTATTACTCTTCTTCGACTTTCTGAACTAATCGCGAGTTCTGGATCACACCGTACTCGCTTTCATCAAACTGGATGAGTGCGCTGTCACTATAACTAGTGCCAGAAACCATAGGGTCATCACTTGGCAGCGAAAGTACGAATTGACCAATCGCAATGATAGTTCCTTCTTCTGTCTCGTCATCGAGTGTACTACGTCCACGGATTTCTACTCGATCGCCGCTTTCATACTCAGATGAACCTGACATAGTAAATCCACAGATCCAGAATGTATAGTTCTATGGAACGATTGTTGATAAAATCGGTGAGAGATAGGTGCGAGAAATCTAACGGCTTCCGCTTACACGACTAAGCACGAGTTACAGACGAACCGTTGTAGGACACTTACGAGGATTTAGCTATCGAGATGTCGGTATCAATTGGAAATCGAATATAAACTATTCCCGAGGATCTTCTACAAATTCGTAAAGGCCTCGATTCACACGTCGAATCCAGCCTGCATCGACCAGACTTCCAAGTGCATCGTTAACGCGCTGTTTTTCTAGATCAGTAACATCTCTGATTCGAAGCGGGTTAGCCCGCTGTTCGTCTTTGAAAACCTGTAGAACAACCTCCTGATTCTCGGAGGGTCTAAACTCTTCATTAACCACAGTTACTGTAGTACTCATTCCGTCACCTCTTTAGTCCTTTCGCGCAGAATTACTTAGTAATTTCCGACGTATTTCTGTAGTCCGTTACTAAGTAACGCTTATTAAGATGGCGCTACAAACATAGTATAGAAGCGTGGATGGTCAGAAACTCTGGCCGGGTGGTGGCACACCCGACCGCGCTTCGTTTGGGACGAAGCATGACTAGCATTACCCTTTCCGTAGAAAAACGCATCGACTACCAACCACCCTGTATCGGAGGACACGACTAATGGCGTCCTTCGACGAGAAACCCAACGGCGGGCTGCTCTCCCTCGAGGCCCAATTCGGCGAAAAAGTCTTCCACCCCGTCAAGCGCCTCGAACCCACCCCCGACACCGCCGCCCACGACCCCGACCAACCCACACCCACTACCGACGAGCCAATCACCCGCGCGTACCTCGTCGAACTCCGCGTGGGCTTTCAAACCCGAACCAAGACCACCAGCGAAGACCCCTACTTGTACTGCATTTACGCCACGCCCGACTGCCAACGGTTCTTCGAACGCCGCTGCCCGATCGAGTACGGCGAGGAGGGCTTCCAGATTCCCGAGGACACCGACACCTATCGCTCGGTCGCTACCACCAAAACGGGCAACCCAAAGCTCCCCTCGACACCACCGGGCGAAACCCACGCTGAAACCCGCCAGCACTACCAGCACATCCTCGAACGGTGCTACGACATCGACACCACCACCACCACCCACACCACTACAACTGAGGTGTGCGCGTAGATGCACCCCATCGAACGCCCTTCACAGAGAGCGACAGCCACGAGAGGTGATGCGCGATGACCCGCACGTCTACCTCGATCACCGTCGAGGAGATCGAGAACACATTCGAACGCTGTCCACACTGTGGAACCTACGCGGTGCAGATCACCGACTCCCATTACTGTGACACCCAGTTCACCAGCAATCTCACCGATGCCGAACGCAACCAGCGCATTGCTGGCGACCCCTATCCTGCCGATGAGACGGTCGCCATCGTCGACCAGCCTGCAGGCGACGCCTTTGCCTATCATGAACTCGACGCGGACAACCACTCGCTCTGTACGCTGCAAACCGACAACCCACTCGCCTATTGCACTCGTGAAGCAGCACAAGACGATCAGTACGCACCGTGCCAGCTCTGTCAGCGTCTTCGCCAGAAACGGGAGGCCGAGCAATGACCGACCAACGGACGGTCCTCGCGATAGAGTGTACAGACCCGATTCAGATCCACACGCAGAAGCGCACGCTCACGGGTATCGTCTATCAGTGCGAGCATTCGGAGCCCACACTCTCGTGTCGTGGTCCCGAGCCCGGTGAGCACGTTCTGTACGTGGCTACGCCGTCGAACGATCTGTACCGGCTGCAGTATAGCTACTACGACGCAATCGAACACACCGAGGCCGATCTCGATCGGTACGGACGCACTCCTTCGGGCAAGTACGCCTGGTTGCGAACGTATGCGACTGTCGAGTGCATCGTCAATCCGACGGGAGGTGAGCAGGCGTGAGTGGGTATGCACCCACGCCGTTGAATCCTCGCGATGCCGACTCGCTCGTTGCACACCTTTCACCGAGTGACTGCGTTCGGATCACCACGACGGAGTTGCCACGGACGATTTGCACGGTCAAAGCAACGAACGCACCGACACGCTGTGGACCGCATCTCGTCCTGACGGCTCCACCAATCACCACGACGGCACAGGACGAAATCCAGCAAGCCACTTACCACTGCATCAGTCAGCCCGATTCTGCCATGACTGTTCTCGAGTACACCCACACCGCCACTGACACGACTGCCCGTTGTATCGGTTCGCTCACCACCATCGCCCACCTGCCGCGTTTCTCCACGCCAGCAGAGGACACTGCGGCCACAGTGGAGGTGGCTGCCAATGAGTGACACCGCCACGTCCGGAGCGTCCACTCTCGAAAATGTCTCGATCAGCGACCTCGCTAAGCACATCCAGTCGCTCAGTGATCGTGTTGACGACCTTGAAGCAGAAGTCGCCGCGAAAGACGAACGGATCGACGACCTCGAACAACGAGTCGATGAGCTCGAAGACTATCGCGAGGAGGCGACAAAAGACCGTGCTCAGGACCGACAGACGCTCGGTAGTCTCGAAGAGGCGACTGAGACCATGGAATCGGACATCGACGATCTCACCAAAGCAGAGGAGAAGAATGCACGAGTTCGGGCGTCAGTCTCGCGTATAATCAATCTCGTGCGGGATTACGAGACCGAAGAGGGTGTAGACGACGATTCGCCGAATCTCGCCGCGGAAGCAACCAATGCAGGTCGCCAGCTCTTTGAGACGATTCAGCGTTCGGAACAGAATACGGAGCTTGTGAACTTCCGCGAAAAGCGCGCTGAAAGTCAGCAGGTCGAAGACAAATACCTCGACGTCCTTGAGCATGCGAAGAACGTCGCCAAGACGAACGATGTGATGGTTGCACGATTAGGCTATCGAGAGGTGGCGACGCACTATGGCTGTGCGTACAAGAACGACGGCTACCGGGTGATGGAGGAGATGGCCGAACGCGTGCCCGGTGTGACGTACAAAGAGTCACGGACGCTGTGTGTAGACGACGCCATGGGCGTTGGTGGCCACCACATCGAGATCACGTTCGCCCATCCCGACCTCGCCGGGTGGATGCGAGCCCACGAAGCTAACGCGGGAGGAAACGGAGGGCGCTGATTATAGCGTTGTAATCACGGGGGTTCGACGAACCCCCTCTCGGGCGGCCCCATCACAAGAGATTCACACCGCATTGCCGGTGACATATGGTGGTAGTAATCGGTTGGGTACGGTGGAGTACGTCTATTTCTGCGTCTATTTCTGCGAAACGGAGGGGGTCGCATTCGCGATCCCCCTCTATTACAACGTTGTAATCGTGAACCTGGGTCAAGGATCCCAACCGAGATGGTGGATACGGGGTCTGATTGTACTTTCCCAGGAATATCAAAGTATTAGCATAGAAATTAATAGCATGGGCCTGGTGTGTTGTTGGGTGGTACCATGAGACATGGAGATATTTCGTCATCGGGCGATGCCGTCGGTGTTGCAGTCCATCAGACCGCCGCACCCAGCCCGAACACCGAAGAAGAAGTACTCGACCAGTGTCGCAACCTCGCGAAAAAGATAGAGGGAATCAAAGCCGGTGCTCCTGGCGTTGACCTCGTTATTTTTCCTGAATACAGTACACAGGGGATCAATTACGACGAAGACCAGATGATGGACCTTGCAACGGATGTCCCTGGTCCTGAAACGGAGATCTTCGCAGAAGCATGCCGCGACAACGACGTGTGGGGCGTGTTCTCGATTACTGGTGAGAAGCACGAGGACCATCCTAATCGAAATCCGTACAACACCCTCCTCCTCATCGACGACGAAGGAGAAATCCGACAAAAGTATCGGAAGATCTTCCCGTGGTGTCCCATCGAAGGCTGGACCGCGGGCGATCAAACATACGTCACCGAAGGCCCGAAAGGTCTCAAAATCAGCCTCATCGTCTGTGACGACGGCAACTATCCAGAGATTTGGCGTGATTGTGCATACAAGGGCGCCGAACTCATCGTGAGATGTCAGGGATACATGTATCCGGCAGACGAGCAACAACGTCTCGTTGCCCGTCATGCAGCGTGGGCGAACAACAGTTATGTTGCGGTCGCCAATATGGCTGGAAACGACGAAGTGTATTCGTTCTTCGGACACTCGAACATCGTAGGATTCGACGGCCGCGTTCTCGGCGAATGCGGTGGTGACGCCGACGCATGGCAATATGCAGAACTCTCGGTGCCAGAGATACGAGACGCACGGGAGAACTGGCAGAGTCAGAATCACCTGTACAAGATTCTCCATCGGGGCTATACGTCGACGGAAGCCGCTGGATTGGGAGGTGGGGAAGAAGCCTGCCCGTTCGAGTTCTATCAAGATTCAGTACCTCACAAAGCATCCTCGGCTAGCTGTTTCTGAAGCCTGAGTTCTGTGGCAGAGCGGTTGCACTGGCGGTCTCGACGAGAGAATCTTGGGCGAACCGACAGTGTCGCCACTCCCGCTAGAGGCTGTCTGGGTGGTGATTACCGGCTAAACCGGTCGTCTGGTGGTCGGTTTTCGGGGACGGCCCGACGCGTCGCGAGGGCCGTCCATGCTGCCCGTTGGACCATGTTGATGAACTCCTTGAACGGCCACCACCAGAGGCGACGCCCGCCTCGGCGGGGCGTCGCCACGAACTCGTAGTGGAGATACCGCCATACGTTCTGCAAGAGTAAGCTCACCACAACGTACAGCAATCTCACCGCCGCATCTCGTGTTGTTGTCGTCGCTATCGCTTGCTCGGACAAGCGATAGCTCGACTCGATACCGAAGCGTTTCGAGTAGTGGTATCGAGCGTCTCGCGGTGTCTCGATGAACGGCGCGTCAGCGGCATAGCCGTGACGCGCCACGCCGTGGTCGTCGTACCGTCCATTCAGGTACGTGCAATCGATGTAGACGGGAAACTCGACGGTCCAGCTGTGACCGTCGAGTTTCCCTGTCAGATCGTGCTCGATGACGCGGCTCCACCCTTTCGAGAGTTCCTGCTGAATCGTCTCACCCCACTGAATGATCGGGACAACGTAGGCGTAGTTGTGCACCTGTAACAGCGTGAGACACTTGCTGTCGTAGAATCCGCGATCAAGGTAGACGGCCTTGACCTCAGTGTCAAGGCCGTCGAGGAGGCCAAGAAAGACCTCCGCGTCAGAGAGACCGTTCAGGAGCAAGACCGGATAGAAGAGGGGGCAGACGACCGCCGACCAGAAGCCAACGAACTGGACCGGCGTCGTCAGCGAATGCTCGTTGAATCTCGCGTGCAGTGCGGTGAGTTTCCGGCGACCGACGGCGATGGATTCGCCGTCGTTCTCGTAGGTGGTTGTTCCCGGCATAGTAGCACACCCGTGCCCGGCTAAATCATTGCCGAGGGATATCTTATAACGGGCCGAGCGTTGGGGTGAATTCACACCGTTTAGCGTCGATGAACAGACCTGTCGATTCGGGAACCGCGGGAGGAAAACGTCCTATTCGATTTAAAACCGTTTTTGCGGCGGTAAAAGTCCGCCTGACGCTCCGGAGCCGACGACGTTGAGCGTCGGGGACCGACCTCAGATGAACGCCAGTGGCAACATCAGCAGTACGCCGAGCGTAAGACCGGAGAGCAGTTCGCGATAGCCGTCGCCCGGGAGACCCTCGCCGACTTCGAGCGCCTCGGGGATGAACTCCGAGAGGACGAGGTAGATCATAGCTCCGGCCGCGAATCCGAATCCCATCGGCAGGAACGCGCGTGCGCTTCGCACGAAGTAGAACGCGATGACCGCGCCGATGGGTTGCGGGAGGCTGGAGAAGATCGACCACCAGACCATCCGCCACTTGCGCACGCCCATCGAGTGGAGCGGAATGGAGATGGCCACGCCCTCGGGAATGTTGTGAATCGAGATGGCGATGGTCATGAATATCGCCAACAGCGGGACGACGAATCCGGCGAACTGATAGCCGCCCTGAAAGCCGAGGTCGGCGAACGAAACGCCGATGGCGACGCCCTCCGGGAAGCTGTGAACGGTAAGCACGCCGAGGATGAGGATGAGCTTCTTGAAGTCCGCCTGTTCGTACTTTTTCGGATTCACGTCGGTGCCGGAGATGACGTAATCGCTAACGACGACGAGTGCCACGCCGACCAGCATACCGATGACGACGCCGATTACGCTACCGCCGTTCGCACTGGAGAGACCCTCGGATATCAGTCCGAAGACGGACGCCGAGACCATGATTCCGGACGCGAGTCCCCAGAGTCCCACGTTCCAGCGGTCGTTTACGTCCTTGACGAGGAAGAACGGGAGCGCGCCGATACCCGTCGCCAGCGCCGTAATCAGCCCCGCAATGAACACCAATACGAGATTAGCGAGTAAGGTCATACTTGCCGTTGGTACTCGAAGGGGTTAATAGTTATCACTTCCATTACTATTTTTGGCGGGCCTAAAACGTATTGGAGAGATACTAGAAGAGAATTTTCCAAAAAGTAAAAATATATTCTCAATTCTGTTGTTTGGCTATCAGGAATCGGGATGGGAGCGAGAAGCGTAAACGATGGACAACGCGATAGAGACGCGGAAATTACCAGAGACTGAGATAGAAAGAAGAAGTGAACAGAGGAAACGAAGAACAGGGGGAAAGCGAACGACTGGCGGAGCGAACATACATCGAGTCGAAGGGG
>NZ_MEIH01000349.1:0-6340 GCF_001723155.1 Haladaptatus sp. W1 | reverse complement strand
CACGCCGACCAGCATACCGATGACGACGCCGATTACGCTACCGCCGTTCGCACTGGAGAGACCCTCGGATATCAGTCCGAAGACGGACGCCGAGACCATGATTCCGGACGCGAGTCCCCAGAGTCCCACGTTCCAGCGGTCGTTTACGTCCTTGACGAGGAAGAACGGGAGCGCGCCGATACCCGTCGCCAGCGCCGTAATCAGCCCCGCAATGAACACCAATACGAGATTAGCGAGTAAGGTCATACTTGCCGTTGGTACTCGAAGGGGTTAATAGTTATCACTTCCATTACTATTTTTGGCGGGCCTAAAACGTATTGGAGAGATACTAGAAGAGAATTTTCCAAAAAGTAAAAATATATTCTCAATTCTGTTGTTTGGCTATCAGGAATCGGGATGGGAGCGAGAAGCGTAAACGATGGACAACGCGATAGAGACGCGGAAATTACCAGAGACTGAGATAGAAAGAAGAAGTGAACAGAGGAAACGAAGAACAGGGGGAAAGCGAACGACTGGCGGAGCGAACATACATCGAGTCGAAGGGGAGGTCAGGGCGTCGAGGTTCGATGCCGGGAGGGGTCGGCGCGTGCCGTCCATGGCAAACGGCCGTTCACACCGATGTCGGGAGTTTCAATCGCGTTTGTAGCCGTGACCGACGACCATCGCGACGAGATTGAGGACGAAGAGCAGCGCTAACGCGTCGGCGGAGTCCGAGACAGGGCCGCTGTAGAGGAGGGGGAGGTAGCCGAACGGGAGCGCGATGGCTGACCAAAAGCCGACGAACTGCACTGGAGCGAGGAGTTTCTTTCCCGCTGCTTCGACGGTGTGACGGGATAGGAATTCGAAGTTCGATGCACCTTCCTTCCGTATCGTTGGAGGACTCGACATGATTTCTCGGGGATGTATTTCTCTCTATGACTGGAGGGGTAATATAACAAGTCGAGAGTAAAGCATAATTCACGACATTTCAGCCCCAAATACCGGTTCGTCGACGTTTTATAAACGGCTCAAAAATCTTTAGACCTTTCAAAAACTTCTCTGAGCCCGTTATATTGTTCTGGAGCCAAAAAGACCAATCGATGATATACTCGACGATACGATCGGAATCAGTCGATCAATCGAACACGACACGTCGCGTCGAAGATACGCGGAGAGACCGTTTCGGATTAGCAGCATGAGCGACGGGTCCAACGTCGTACTCGGCTCGCCGTCACAGATCCGGGATCACGTTCGCCCGACGGCTTTCTCCGCGTCGCGTCTCGTACGTACTCGTCGCCCATTCGACGAAATCGGGGTTCTTGCCGTCGAGACACGCCCGTAAGTTGCCGCGCTCGTCGAACGCGGAGACGAGTACGCGCTCGCCGTCGAGAATCGTCACGCCGAACGGGAGGTCTTCGGGAACGCTGTAGAGCTCGAACCGCGCGACCGAATCCGGTGGTCGCTGCTCGGCCGACCGTTGGACCGCTGATTCCAGAGACGGTTCCGAGACTATCAGTTCGATCCGCGCTCCTCGGTCGAGCAGCCGTCGCGCCGCGTCGGCGAACAGCGGACTGACGATGGGCGTGATACAGCGGATTCGGTCGGCCGACGTTTCCGTGAGCGCGTCGATGATGTACGTGGTTGCCCTGTACGGGTCGTCTTTCGTCGCCGATACCATGTTCGCACAGGTGGTGCCGTGTATCGGAAACGTCCCGTCGGCGTCGTCGAGATGCGTGAGAAGCTCCTCGTACTCCTCGACCCACTCTATCGTCCGAATCAACGTTTCGTACGCGTCCAACACGAGTTCCCCGGCCTCCGTGAGGCGGTAGGTACCGTCCACGCGTTGCGTCCACCCGTACTCGGTGAACGTCCGGAGGGTCCGGTGGACGGTCGAACGCGACATCGAGAGGCGGTCGGAGAGGCTTCCAACGGTCCCCTTTCCGTCTTCGTGGAGGGCAGTGACGACGCGGGCACGGTTCGCCGAACCGGCGAGAAACGTCGCGTACTCGTGAGACGTCATCCGTTTTCCAACGCCGTCCCGCTCGGACGCTGTGCGTCGGGACGCTCCGCACGACTGTCGCCGGTCGGTAGCGAAGAGTGGCAGTTGTTACCAGTTGTGTCACAATTTGAACGTCGTTTCATCTGTTGAATCATCTTCATTGCTTAAATATATTTATTTTCTAACTATATATTAATTATGTGTGTAGAATATAATGTGCTGCATAGAAAAAAGAGAATACTAGCACTCGCGCTCGTTTGGGTGCTGACGGTTTCGTGTATCGCACCGTTCCTCGGTGCGTCCGTATCGGCACAGGAAACAACCACACATCTCGACACGATGGAAACGTCCACGTCCGTCGATTCCGCCGCGCCAATCGACCCGGCGCTGACGGACGCGGACGGAACCGTGACCGTCGTCGTGCGCTTAGAGGAGGCGAACCCGGACGTGACCGCGGACCGGGCCACAACGTTGGAGACGCTACAGACGCACGCGGAACGGAGCCAGCGGCCCGTTCTCTCGTACGCGAAGCGACACGCGGACAGCGTTACAGTCCTCAATCGGCTGTGGATAACCAACACCGTCGTGCTCCGCGTCGATACCTCCGACGCCGACCTGAAGAAACTCGCGACGATAGAGGGCGTCACACGGCTGCACAAGAACTTCGAACTCACGCTTCCGAAGCCCGCCGACTCCGGCGGTGACGAGACGCCCGTCGGTCTGTACGACGCCGCCAAAAGCGTCGGCGGGACGGACTACAACACCACCTACGGTCTCGACCAGATCAACGCGACGGACGTGTGGGACGACTACGGGACGAGAGGTGACGGCGTTAAGGTGGCAGTGCTCGATACGGGGGTGGACGTTGACCACCCGGACATCGAACTCTACACCGAAAACGAGAGTGACCCGACCTACCCCGGCGGGTGGGCCGAGTTCGACGACGGCGGCAACCGCGTTCAGGGCAGCGTGCCACACGACACGGACACGCACGGGACGCACACCAGCGGAACCGTCTCCGGCGGCAACGCCAGCGGCGAATACATCGGCGTCGCGCCCGACGTCGAACTCATGCACGGGCTCATCCTCCCCAGCGGTAGCGGCTCCTTCACGCAAGTCGCCGCGGGGATGCAGTGGGCCGTCGAGCAGGACGCCGACGTCATCAGCATGAGCCTCGGCGCGACCGGCTACTACAGTCAGATGATAGAGCCGGTTCGAAACGCCGAATCGGCAGGTACCATCGTCGTCGCCGCGGCCGGAAACAGCGGCGAAGGGACGAGCGGCTCGCCCGGCAACGTGTACGAATCGTTCGCCGTCGGCGCGTCGAACGAAGACCTCGGCATCGCGTCGTTCTCCAGCGGCGAAGAGATAGACACCGAAAACGACTGGGGAAGCGACGCACCCGCCTCGTGGCCGGACAGTTACGTCGTCCCCGACGTCGCCGCACCCGGCGTTGACGTCAAGAGTTCCGTCCCCGGCGGCGGCTACTCCCGATACGACGGAACGTCGATGGCGACCCCGCACACCGCCGGTGCCGCGGCACTGATGGTCGCCGCGGCCGGTGGCGACTTACCGCCGTCGGACATCCGGTCTGCCTTCCGCGAAACGGCGTTCAAACCGGAGAACTGTTCGCCGAGTTGCTCGCCCCGCGACGGAAACGACACCCGATACGGCGCGGGAATCATCGACGTGAAGGCGGCGACCGATACGGTCGCGCTCGAAAACGGTATCACCGGAACGGTGACCAACGAGAGCGGCGCGCCGGTCGACGGTGCGACCGTTTCCCTCGACACCGGTCGAACAACCGAGACGAACGCCTCCGGTGGATACACGCTCCTGGAAGAACCCGGAACGTACGACGTCACCGCGAGCGCGTTCGGATACGGGACGACGACATCGACGGTCACCGTCGAAAACGGGTCGTTCGCGCGGCAGGACTTCTCGCTGTCGCCCGCCCTCGGCGTTCGCATCCTCGACGGACAACCCGATGCGATAGAAGGCGGCGAGTCAGTTACCGTCACCGCGGACGTGCGAAATCTGGAAACGTACACCGTCGAACTCGACGGCGACTACGAGACGAACAACGCGACGCTGGTCGTCAACGGCGAGGAACACGCGTTCGACGAGGCCATCGACTTGGGTGGCTACTCCGGTGAACTCACCGTGACGGTCGAAACGACGTCGGGAACGCACGGCTCGTTCTCGCTTTCTCACACCTTCGAAGGGACGAACGACAGCGTGACGGCGACGACCGGCCCGACGGAAATCTTCGAGGAGTACACGACCATCGCCGTGGTCGATTCGGACGACGGGTTCGGCGAGCAGACCGCGGACGCCCTCGACGGGTCGCTTCCCGCGAACTATCAGGTGACGGTCGTGCAGGACGAGAACGCCATGGAGGCCGTCGGCGAGTACGACTCGTTCGTGATTCAGGACTTCGACCCCGGCCAACTCGACGCGCAGGCGTTCGTCGACGCGACGAACAGCCCGAGCACCGGCGTCGTCTGGTTGGAACAGTGGGGCGACAACAGCAACGGCATCACGGGACGTTCCACCGCGGTCGGCGACCCCGCGAGTACCGCCGACGAAGGGTTCGGGGCCGGAAACCCGTACTTCACCATCACGGAGTCGAGTCCCCTGTTCGAAGGCGTCGGCTCGGTCGGTGACCAAGTGACCATCCACACCGGAAGCTGGGGCGACCACGCGTGGTACGACGGATACAGCGGCCAAACCGTCGCCACGGTCGGCGACGACGACGGCACTAAAGGATCCGCAATCGGCGTCGACCGACAGACGGGCACGGTGCTCGCATCGTCGCTCGGCCGCACGTCGTACGTCGAAAACGGCGACTACACCGAGGAGGCGGACGCGATACTAGCGAACGCGGTCCAGTACGTGAGCACCGCTCCGGCGGTCATCGTCAAATCCGGTCAGCCCCGCCACGTGAGCATGGGCGAGGAAGTCGAAGTGAACCTCTCCGTGAACCAACTCCGCGACGTGCAAGTCGATTTGAGCGAGAACTCCACGCTGAGCGAGGACGACCTCACGCTCTACATCGACGGGTGGGGACCGATTCCGTTCGGCCTCCCCATCCTCGAACGACCCCCGGAGACGACCGACGAGTACACCATCAGGGTCGTCCCCGACGAGAACGCCGTCGGTTCGTTCTCGCTCGAAACCACGGCGACCGCTGGGCCGGACGCGGAACGGGTCACGGTTCGAACCGGACCGACCGCCGTCTACGACGCCCCGATAAACGTACCCACGGACGTCGAGTCCGTTCAGGAAGCGGTCGACCTCGCGCCACCGGGCGCGGAGATAGTCGTCGGTAGCGGCACGTACACCGAGCAGGTGACGGTGGATACGCCCGGCGTCACCATCCGCGGTGCCGACGGAGCGACTCCGGTCATCGCCGCACCCGAAAACGCGACCGGCGACAACATCGCGGTCGACGCACCCGACGTCACCGTGACCGGCGTTACGGTCGATGCGGGCGGACGAACGAGCGGCCTCTCCGTCGACGGCGCGGACAACGCGGCCGTCCGGGAAGTCACGGTTCGCAACGCGACGACGGGCATCTCGGTCGATACCGCGAACGGCGCGGTCGTTGACGGGAACGTCGTTCGAAACGCATCCGTCGGCATCCCCGGGCCGACGGACCAGACCGTCGGCGACATTCTGGGTTCGTTCGACGGCACCGTCTACGGTTACGACGCCGCCGCCGGGCAGTGGGAGCAGTTGACGGCCGATTCGTCCGTCGATGCGCTCGACGCGCTGTTGGTCGGTACCACGACCGACGCGCGCGGGATGCTGACCTTCGAGCACACGCAAGGACCACCGTCCCCGCCGGGACAGGCGACGCTCGTGGAAGGCTGGAACTTCGTGGCCGCACCGCAGTACGCGGGCGCTGACGAGGCGTTCGGCGTCTCCTCCGGAAGCCCGACGCTCGTGCAGGAGTACGCCACGCAACCGACGAGTCAACCCGGTCCGCGGAGCGAACTCAGCGGGACGTACGAACTCGGCAGTTCGAACCCCGGTCCGAACGTGAGCGCGTTCACGGGGTACTACGTCTACTCTGAGTCCGCGGGCACGCTCCTGACGTACCTCACGAGTAACCCGACGATGACGGAGCTGTACGACGGGTTGAATATCCCGACCGACGACCGCGGACTGCCGGTCACCGACGTCTCGGCGACGATGACGGACGCGGTGTCGCCCACCGACGTCTCGGTCGATGCGAACGGGGCCGCCGTCGAACCGCTTCCGACCCTCCCGATGACCGTTCACGGAACGGTGACGGTTGACGGCGAACCGGCGTCCGCCGGAACGACCGTCACGGTGGACGTCGGCGGCGAGACGCGC
>NZ_MEIH01000348.1:0-8242 GCF_001723155.1 Haladaptatus sp. W1 | reverse complement strand
TCTGGCCGGCTACGGACGCTTTAGGCCCAATAAAATTGGCCATCACTTGAGCTGCCGGTATTACCGCGGCGGCTGGCACCGGTCTTGCCCAGCTCTTATTCGTGTACCACCTTACGATACACAAAAGCGAGGACGTTATGCCCTCGCACTTCGGTCTCAGGTCCGTGCTGGCGCGGACGCTGACGTTCATCTTCTTCGCCAGCGCGATTTGGGCGCTGTTGCCCCTCCTCGTCCGCAATCAACTCGGCCTCGGTGCGAGCGGATACGGCCTCGTACTCGGTGTGACCGGCCTCGGGTCGGCGGCGGGAATCACCGTTCTCGAACGGGCGCGGCAGCGGTACACCACGAACCAGGTCGTCCTCGGCGCGTCCGCGTTGTTCGCCGCCGTGCTGGTGGTGCTCGGAACCGTCCACGTCGTCGCCGTCGCTCTCGTCGCCGTCGCCGTGGGTGGAATCGCGTGGATTTCCGTGCTGTCGAGCCTGAATACGGCGGTACAGACGCTCTCGCCGGAATGGGTTCGCGCCCGGACACTCTCCGTGTACATGCTCTTCTTCCTCGGCGGAATGGCAATCGGCGGGTTGGCGTGGGGCGCGGTGGCCGACTATCTCGGCACACCAGAAACGCTCGTCGTGGCGGGCGCGGGGTTGTTCGTCGGACTCGTGGGTGCGATTCGCTGGCGGTTCCCTGTCACCGACGACCTGGATTTGCGCCCGTCCGCCCACTGGCCCGACCCGGAAACCGCGTTCGACCCGAACCCCGAATCGGGACCGGTACTCGTCAGCGTCGAGTACCGAATCGACCCGACGACGACGGTGGAGTTCTTCGACGCCATGCGGGAGTTGGAGACGGTGCGGCGACGAAACGGCGCGCGTTACTGGGGCGTGTTCCGCGACACGACGACGCCGGACCGATACGTCGAAGTCTATCTCACCGGCACGTGGATGGCCCACCTCCGCGAACACGAGCGCGTATCGGTGGCGGACCGGGAGATACAGGAACGAGCGTCGTCTTTCCATGTCGGCGAGGAGCCGCCGACCGTCTCTCACTTCGTTTCGGAGATGGACGGCTGAAGGAGGCCGGATGAGCGATAGAGGGGTGGCCGGTTAACCGCCGGAGAACGTGGCTCGGCGTACGTCAGGAACGTGGCGGATAGTGAGTATTTATCTTCGACGCGAACATCGATTACGTATGCGCCCTCCGATGAGGAACGAACGTCTCACTCGTGCTGGCGGCGGCGACCGTCGAATTCTTCGTCGATCTCCGGGGACCGAACCGCGAACCCACCGACCGAACGTCCGCCGACGGAGCAGTTCGACTACTGACCACTTCGTCGGCGAGTCTCGGCGCTTATCACGGTCGCCACCGAACGGGCGGGCATGAACGATGCAGTCGGAAACGACCGGTGTCCCTCTGACCGGAGGTCGGTGACGGATGAGAAATAGCGAACCGGCCGACCTCGCCGAGGTCGTGACCGAGCGGTTCGGCGGCGATGCGGCGAGCGTGACGGTGGCGTCGGCCCCCGGCCGGGTCAACCTCATCGGCGGACACACGGATTACAACGACGGCTTCGTCCTCCCCGTCGCCATCGACCGCCGGACCGCGGTTGCCGCCAGGCCCCGCACCGACCGCACCGTCCGGGTGTTTTCGACGAACGTCGGCGAGACGCGGACGTTCTCGCTCGACTCGCCCGCGACCGAAGAATCGTCGTGGGTCGGCTACGTCGAAGGGGTCGCTCGCTCGCTGGCCGACGAAGCGCCGTCCCCCGTTTCCGGCCTCGACCTCGCGGTACGGGGTAACGTACCGATGGGCGGCGGGCTATCCTCGTCGGCGTCGCTCGAACTGGCGGCCGCGACCGCGCTGAACGAAACGTGGACTCTCGGCCACGACCGGACGGAACTCGCGGACCGCTGTTGGCGGGTCGAACGCGAGTTCGTCGGCGTCGAGTGCGGCATCATGGACCAGTTCGTGGTCGGGCTCGGGGAATCGGACCGGGCGCTGTTTCTCGACTGCCGGACGCGTGAGTACGAACGGTACCCTCTCGACGGAGACGTTAGGGTCGTCGTGACGAACACGAACGTCGAACACGAGTTGGTCGATTCGGCGTACAACGAGCGAGTCGAGCAGTGTCGGGAGGGTGTCGAACTGCTCGCCGAGTCGCTGTCGCACGACGTGAACGCGCTCCGAGACATGTCCGTGGCCGAGTTCGAGGAGCGAGCGGAAACGCTCCCGGAGACGGTGCGAGACCGCTGTGAACACGTCGTCCGCGAGAACGAACGAGTGAAGACGGCCGCGAACGCCCTCGAAACCGGCGACATGGAGCGCGTCGGGGCGTTGATGGGATCGTCCCACCGAAGCCTCCGCGATTCGTACGAAGTCAGTTGCGAGGAGCTGGATTTCGTGGTCGAAACCGCCGAGTCGGTCGATGCCGAACTCGGGTCGCGCATGACCGGAGCCGGATTCGGCGGTTGTGTCGTGAGCCTCGTCCGGTCGGATTCGGTCGAATCGTTCGCGGAGACGGTTCGAGCGGCGTACGCCGCGGAGACCGGCATCGAACCCGACATCTTCCCGTGTGCGGTTGGTGACGGCGCACGGGTCGAGAACGGGCCGTCGGAGTGACGGGTGTCGGACGGTTGGCGATAGCCGACGGACGACGGTTTGACTCGTCGCCCGTGTCCATGAGAACTATCTTCCCGCCGGGCGTATCTGGGTGCATGACGGAGATACTGCCGAACGAGACGAAGCGCTTCCTTCGTGCCGCAATCGCCGAACCCGACGAGACGCTACAGGAGATGGAAGAGCGCGGCGAGGACTTCCCGACCGTCGGGCGCGACGTGGGGCAATTCCTGCGGGTGCTCGCGTACGCCGTAGACGCGGAGCGAATCTTCGAGTTCGGGTCCGGGTTCGGCTACTCCGCCTACTGGTTCGCCGAGGCGCTTCCCGAGGACGGCGAAATCGTCCTCACGGAGTTCGACGACGACGAACTCCGCGAGGCACGCGACTACCTCGAACGGGGCGGGTTCGCGGACCGCGCCGTCTTCGAGAACGGCGACGCGAACGAAATCGTCGAGCGTCACGGCGGTCCCTTCGACGTGGTGCTCATCGACCACAACAAGGACGGCTACCCGGAAGCGTGGGACGCGATTCGGGAGAAAGTCGCACCCTGCGGCGTCGTCATCGCCGACAACGCGATGGTCAGCGGGATACAGGACTTCGACGCGATTCTCGCCGCCATGGAGGGCGAGGACCCCGAGATGGACGCCGAAACCCGCGGCATCGCGGAGTACCTGCTGACGGTGCGCGACGACCCGGATTTCGAAACCTCCGTCGTCCCGCTCGGCGAGGGTATCGCGGTGAGCTATCGGCGCTGAAACGCGAGCGGTTCGGGTTCGGCGCGTTCCTACGTGTCGGTCGCCGAAACTTCGTTCGCCTTCGCTTCCGCGCGTTCGACGACCGACGGACGGCCGCGTATCGTCGCGGAGACGGTTCCGTCCGCGTAATCGACGCGCTCGACCGTCACGCGGTCGTGGAGCCACGACACGACGGACATCGCGTCGGAGCAGTTCGGCATCGTCAGGTCCGCCGTGGCGGTCGGAAGGCGTTCGTACACCACGTCGGTCAGTTGGTCCACGTTCGTGTCGTTCGTGACGCTGATGGGAATCGGCATGGGATCCAACTCCGAGACCGCTTCGAGGCGCTCTTCTCGCTCGTCCTCGTCGAGCAGGTCGATTTTGTTGAGCGTCACGATGACGGATTCGGGTTCGACGCCTTGAGACGAAAGGACGTCGAGCGAGACGCGGAGTTTCGACCGAAGGTCCGAAAGGGGGTCGCTCCCGTCCGCGACGAGGACGACGATATCAGCGGCCGCCGCCTCGGATAGGGTGTCGCTGAACGATTTCACGAGCCAGTGTGGGAGTTCCTGCACGAAGCCGACCGTATCGGTCACGAGGACCGGTCGGCCGTCGATTGTCGTCCGCCGCGTCGTGGTTTCGAGCGTCTTGAACAGGCGGTCCTCTATCGCCGCCGTCGCGTTCTTATCCGAGTGGTCCGGCTCGGCACTCGACAGGTCGAGTTCGTCCGCGAGTCGGTGCAGGAGGGTCGATTTCCCGGCGTTCGTGTACCCCGCGATGGTCACGAGGTCGAAACCCTGCTCCCGACGCCGCTCGCGGAACCGTTCCGCCGGACTCGGCAGTTCGTCGAGTTTCCGTTCGAGTTCCCGAATGCGTTTTTCGGCGTCGTGGACGCGCGTTCCCGTCTCCAGCATGATGTTCATGCGTTGCGGGTCGGACTCGGCCTCGATACGCGGGAGTTCGTACTTCAGGCGCGCGAGTTCGACCTGCAACTGCGCCGGTTTGGTGCTCGCCTGCTCGCCGAAGATTTCGAGGATGAGGCGGTATCGGTCGTAGAGTCGGGTTTCGTCGGGAAGGGCGTCCCGAAGTTGCTTCGTCTGTCCGGGCGTGAGTTCGTCGTCGACGAGGACGAGGCGAGCGCCGGTGTCGGCCACGGCGTCCGTGAGTTCCTCGACTTTCCCGGTTCCGAGATACGTTCCGAGGTCTTCCGCACGGGTTTGCGTCACTTCGCCGACGACCTCGTACCCCGCCGCGGTGACGAGGGCGGTGATTTCGTCGGTTTCGACCGGCGCGCTGTCGGCGCGTTTGGCGACGAGTGCTGGTGTTGTTGAATCGTCTGTCATGTCGTGGGATGGATGCTACAGGTTGGGTGGCGATACCGACCGCTCACGAGTCCGAGCGCCGTTCGAGCGACACGCGAACTCGAAACTCGACGGAAGCCGCGCTCACGGAGGTCCGTCGGGACCTCGGGAACCGAGCGCGGACTCAGAAGAGGAAAAGGGTCTCCATGTCGTGTTCTACACTGCATCCGCTTGGAATAAAAAGACTAGTGCAAATTGATATCGTTTATCATGGTCCGACGGCGCGAGCGAGCATACAGTACACGGGGCTTCGTAACCGAACGGTCGTCGATTACTGAAAGCTACTATTATCTACTAATTGATACTGAATTCTACTATTTGCCATCGAAAAATACTGAACGGAGTCCGTCAGCGACTGTAGTCAACTATCGACTATCGCCGACTGCCGGGTTGCGGGTCCACGTGCGGTTTCGCCATCAGGTCGGAGAACCGCGCGTCGTCGAGCCAATCGAGCAGTTGAACCAACTGCTCCGTCGCCGCCTCGAAGATTTCTTCGCCCTTTTCGGGCGTCGCGTCGGTCTGGTCGCCGAAGACGCCGTTTTCGCTGTTGTCGATGGCGTCGTAGTAGTTCCGCGCGCCGTGAATCGTGGGATTTCCGTCCAAGAGGTTCACCACGCCTCCGTCGCGGGCCTCTTCCAACTTATCCTCGCGCACGAGTTCCGGCGCGATGTGCATAATCATCGCCGTCTCCTTCGGGCCGCCGTGCGGGCCGTTGTGTTCGAAGATGTCGCTCACGAGTTCGGGAATCGACTCGTCCCACATCCACTCGACGGCGAAGGCCGCCTCGTCCTCGCGCAAGCGGCGGCCGACTTCGCGGAGGTGTTGCATGTTGCCGCCGTGGGCGTTGACGTAGACGATGCGGTCGATGCCGTGGTAGGTGAGATTGCGCGAAAAGCTCTCGACGTAATCGCGAAACTGCGGCGGGTCAACCGACATCGTTCCGTGGAACTGCATGTGATGCGTACTGACGCCGACGTTGATTGTCGGCGTGCAGAGGTAGCCCGCGCGGTCCGCCGCCTCGCGGGCCAGCGCCTCCGCGATGAGGTGATCGGTCGCAAGCGGGAGGTGCGGGCCGTGCTGTTCGGTCGAACCGAGCGGAACGACGGCGACGGACTCTTCGGCCACGTAATCCCCGAGCTCGGGCCACGTCTGGTCGGCAAGGTACATGCGTGTGGGAGGGTGCCGCGGGAGCATAAATTTCAGCCCCGCGGAAAATACGTGGTCAATCCAGACAGTGACCGGCGAGCGAGAACCCGCACGATTCGAACGCGTACACGGTGTCGGAGTTGGCGGTGACGACCGCGAGGCCGTCCGAGAGCGCGATAGAGGACTTGAGACCCATCCCGCTTTCGATGCCGCCGAACGCCAGTTCCTCGCCGCTCTCCGGGTCCAAAACGGCGATTCCGTCGTTCGACCGATTCGTCACGGCGCCCGCGTAAATCGCCTCGTCCGTGATGGCAGGCGTCGAGCGCTCGACCCCCGACGGGTAGTTGTGTCGCCACAGTTCATCGCCCGTCATCGCGTCCAACGCGACGAAGTTCCGGAGGTTTTCGCTGAAATACACTCTCCCGCCCGCAACCCCCAGTCGGCGGCCGAGTCGCGTTCCGCGGCCGGAAACCCGCCACTGCTCGTCGCCCGTCTCCGCGTCCAGCGCGACGACGAACGCCTCCTCGCCGTCGTCAGATTCCGCCGAAACGTAGACGCGGCCGTCGGCGAACACGGGCGGGCCGTACGCCGCTAGCTCTTTTTTCCACAGTACGTGTCCCGACTTTCCGTTCAGCGCGACGACGCCGTAATCCAGTGCGGCGAGGTAGACGACGTCCCTCGCGTACGCTGGCGGGAAGGTCCACCCCCGTCCGTCGGTTTGCGGAACGTGTTTCCAGACGACCTGCCCGGACGAGTCGTCGATGGCGTACAGCGCCTCCGTCGCCTTCGGGCCGTCGGAATCGGCCGTGACGCTCGCCGTCGGCGCGTAGACGAATCCATCGGTAACGACCGGATGGGCCGACCGCAAACCGCCGTTGGTGGGTCCGCCGTGCATGGGGACGTGCCAGCGTTCCTCCCCATCGATGGTCAGACTGTGGAGGCCGTCGAAACACTGGAGGTAGAGGTTTCCGTTCGCGTGAACGACGGAATCGCGGTACACATCGTTGACTGTATCGAGCGTTCCCCTCCCGGTTGCGACCGTGAAATCGTCTTTCGTCTCTCCGGTATCGATATCGAGGACGCGGATACCGACGTTCGTGGGACCATCCGAATACTCGTCGTTGCCGTACCCGACGTACACCGAATCGTCCGCGAGGACTGGTGAGGAGACGTTGTAGGTCTCGGGAATGCGGGCCGACCACTTCATCACGGGGTTCGACTTCGGCCCGCGATGTCGCGGGGCGTCGCCGCTGTTTCGCATGTCGTAGCCAGCGCGGGGCCAGTCACCTCGAATCGAATCGTCGCCGGTACACCCGGCGAGGAGACCGACCGAACCGGTGCCGACGGCGGCGAGCACGTCTCGTCTGGAGGGCATTTGACAGAAGACGTGGGACGGGTCGCATAAGTTTTCTTATCGGCAGGAGGGGCGAACCGACGCGTTACCGAAGTCCGAAGGGCGACGGCTTGCGCTCGGTGGGAAGTCAGAACCGCTTTTCGATGGAGCGGACGCCGGTCGCTAGCTCGTCGCGTTCGAAGTATACGCCTTCGAGGAAGACGAGGGTGACGGCGATGGCGAGGACGAGACAGAACACGCTGAACTCCTCGACGTAGAGGTGCCAGAGGAATATCGGGAGGAACACCACGGTGCCCACCAGTCCGACGAGCGGGATGGCGGAAACGAGGTCGTCGCGTTGCGTGTAGGCGAGGGCATTCATCGCGCCGAAGACGACGATGAACGACAGGGACGCGAACTCCGTGATGGCGGTGAGGCTTCCGTAAACCGTCAGCAGAATCGTCAGTCCGCCGATGACGAGCAGCGTTTTCGTCGGGACGCCCGTCTCCCGCGTCGGGGCGAGGCGGTCGGGGAGCAGGTCGTCCGTACTCATCCCTTTGGCGAACAACGCGGTGCTGAACAGGGTCGCGTTGATGGCGCTGGCGGTCGAGGCCACCGCCGCGATACCGATCAAGACGTAGCCGATTTTGCCGGAGAACTGTTGTGCGGCGAGTGCGAGCGCGAGGTCGGGGCTTTCGGCTACGGCGCGCTCTTCGACCACGCTGAGCGTCACGAAAGCAACGAAGACGTAGGCGAGCGCCGAAACGGGAATGGAGACGTAGACGGCTTTGCGGATGGTTTCGACCGGGTTTTCGATGCTCTCTTGGTCGTAAAAGAGGAGCTGCCAGCCCTCGAACGAGACGAACGCGACCGCGGCGGCGAGGACGGGAGCGTCCGGACTCCGAAGCGATTGTTCCACCCCGAATTCGAGTTGTCCGTGAGCGTAGCCGTACCAGACGCCGAGGAGGACGAACAGCAGGACGATGAGGAGTTTGAGGGCGACGAGGAGGTCCTCGACCACCCCGGACTCGTGGACGCCGAGGAGGTTGAGTCCG
>NZ_MEIH01000347.1:0-19623 GCF_001723155.1 Haladaptatus sp. W1 | reverse complement strand
AACCGCTTTTCGATGGAGCGGACGCCGGTCGCTAGCTCGTCGCGTTCGAAGTATACGCCTTCGAGGAAGACGAGGGTGACGGCGATGGCGAGGACGAGACAGAACACGCTGAACTCCTCGACGTAGAGGTGCCAGAGGAATATCGGGAGGAACACCACGGTGCCCACCAGTCCGACGAGCGGGATGGCGGAAACGAGGTCGTCGCGTTGCGTGTAGGCGAGGGCATTCATCGCGCCGAAGACGACGATGAACGACAGGGACGCGAACTCCGTGATGGCGGTGAGGCTTCCGTAAACCGTCAGCAGAATCGTCAGTCCGCCGATGACGAGCAGCGTTTTCGTCGGGACGCCCGTCTCCCGCGTCGGGGCGAGGCGGTCGGGGAGCAGGTCGTCCGTACTCATCCCTTTGGCGAACAACGCGGTGCTGAACAGGGTCGCGTTGATGGCGCTGGCGGTCGAGGCCACCGCCGCGATACCGATCAAGACGTAGCCGATTTTGCCGGAGAACTGTTGTGCGGCGAGTGCGAGCGCGAGGTCGGGGCTTTCGGCTACGGCGCGCTCTTCGACCACGCTGAGCGTCACGAAAGCAACGAAGACGTAGGCGAGCGCCGAAACGGGAATGGAGACGTAGACGGCTTTGCGGATGGTTTCGACCGGGTTTTCGATGCTCTCTTGGTCGTAAAAGAGGAGCTGCCAGCCCTCGAACGAGACGAACGCGACCGCGGCGGCGAGGACGGGAGCGTCCGGACTCCGAAGCGATTGTTCCACCCCGAATTCGAGTTGTCCGTGAGCGTAGCCGTACCAGACGCCGAGGAGGACGAACAGCAGGACGATGAGGAGTTTGAGGGCGACGAGGAGGTCCTCGACCACCCCGGACTCGTGGACGCCGAGGAGGTTGAGTCCGATGAAGCCCACGATGACGAGAAAGGACAGGACCGGACGCGACGGAAGCCCGAGGAACGGCAATCGGGTGATGTCGAAGATGGCACCGAAGTACGCGCCGAACGCGTAGGCGTACATCGCCATCGTGCCGATGTAGCCAACCAGCAGCGTCCAGCCGACCATTCCGGCCAGCGTCGGCCGGTGAAGGTAGACCTCGATGAAAGCGACCGCACCGCCGGACGCTTCGGTCGCCGAAGCCAGTTCGTTGAGTTTGACGTACGAATAGCCGGTCGCCATGACGACGATACCGGCGACGAGGTAGGCGACCCACGCGGTCGGCCCCGCAACCCGCGCCACGACGCCCAGTACGGCGAAGATTCCCCCGCCGATGATTCCGCCGAGGGCGAACGAGACCGCTTCCGTGAGGCCCAGTCGTTCCGTCACGATTCGTCGGGGAAGGTAACGCTACTCATCTGATTCCTCCCGTCGTCGCGTTCGATAGAGCGTGTAAATAACGTACGCCGCGATGAGCGTGACGAGGGCGCCAGCGATGCCGTCGCTCCAGAGAACGGCGTCCGAAACGAGGCTGGAGACGAGCGAGATACCGAGGACGACGAGCCCCAACAGGGCGATCATCCACTCGCTGACGAACGAGAGCGTCCGGCCTCGCAACAGCCCGACGACGTACAATCCCGCAAACAGGACGATAGCGATACCCAGCAACGCGTGGTCCGGGACGCGAAATTCCGATCCAAACGTGAGCGGCGAGACGGCGATCCACACGCCGAGGAGAACGAGAACGCCGTGCAACCAGACGAGTCTCCGGCGCTCGGGTTTTTCGAGTTGCGGAGTTACTGATGCAACACCCATTGTGGTCCCCCGTTTCCAGAGTATGGCGACGGCGGCGAGCACAATAAGCGTACGCCACGGTCCGAGACGGAATCCGGTTTCGAACCATAGCCGGGAAACGGACGGTTTCGAGCGGGATTACAACCGTTTCGTCATTCGGTGGCGTTTCGTCACGTAATCGTCGCGGCGGTAGAGCGACTGGGCGACGTGGTTGTCGGCGTGCACGTCGAGCGAGACGAACTCGCACCCCAATCGCCGCGCCCACGCCTCGGCGCGGTCGAGCAGGGCGCTCGCGATACCCTCCCGACGACGACCGCGGCGGACGAACAGGCCGTCGATGTAGCCCCGCGGACCGCGCGCGAACACCGGCGGCGAGGCGCGCTTTTCGACCGAGACGTAGCCGACCAACCCGTCGTCCTCGGCGACGAAGGTGGCGATGTCCGCGTCCGAGAAGCGGTCTTTCACGTACGAAAGGACGTTCACTCTGACGCCGCTATCCGCGAGCGTGTCGAAATCGTCCATCGCCGCCATCTCGCGGGCGAACGGGAGCCACAGGTCGTCCACGAACTGGACGAGTTCGGTCCCCCGCAGTCGCCGGATTCGCATCAGGTTCCCACCTCGAACCCGGCGTTCGCGGACTCGCGTTCCGCGAGATACTGTTCGACTTCCGGCCGCGCCGCCTCGCGTTTCTCGTGGTGTCCGCGCAGGAACGTTTCGAGGCGGTCTTTCGCAATCTGTTTCAATTCACCCGAGAGCATCGCACCGGACTCGTACTCCCGGCGGATGCGTTCGAGTTCGTCGTCGTCCCGGACGAGGTGGAAGGCGAGGAGTTCGAACACCATGTCCTCCTCGACGACGCCGCCCTTCTCGCGGTGTTCCGCGACGCTGGTCCGGCCGCCAGTCTTTGCCGCGTCGATTTTTCGTTTCGCCTCGGAAACCCCGTCCGTGAGCGCGATGTGGCTCCTCGGGTCCGACGAACTCATCTTCCCGCCCTGCAATCCGCGCATGAACCGATGGTACGTGCTGGCCGGTTTTAGGTACGCGGTCTCGCGGTAGCGACTCGCGACGTCCCGCGTCAGCCGAACGTGCGGGTCTTGGTCGATGCCGACCGGCACGACGGTCGGTTTCGGGCCGCCGTTCTCGGGCGCTTGCGGCCGGAGGATGTCGGCGTACTGGGTCAGCGCCGAGGCGAGTTTGCCGGGGTCGGCGGTGCCGTACGTCGCCTCGAACTCGTTTTGCGTGACGTACCGCGAGAACAGTTTGCTCCGGACGAGGTGGTCGTTGCCCGCCTCCGACTGGAAGTAGAAGTCGGTCGCGTCGAGGTCGAGCCCCAGCGCGACGTAGTTCAGCAGGTACTCCTCGACGACGAGTTCGCGGGCGTCGTCGATGGGGATGTCCCGCGTCGCGTAGGCTTCGATGTCCGCAGCACAGAGGGTGACCTCGGCACCCATCTCCTGAAACATGCGCACCTGTTCGAGCACCGCGAGGTGGCCGAAGTGGAAGACCCCGGAGGGCATCAGACCGGTCATGACCGCGAACGGGTCGCCCCTGTCGCGGGCGTCGAGGACGGTTTCGAGGTCGCGCTGGCCGAACACGATACCGCGGCGAACGAGGCGGTTGTCCGGCAGTCTGTCCGCGACCGATTCGATGGGTTCGATACCGAACTGCGCCATCGTCGCAGCGTAGTCGGCGACCTCGACGTCGCCCCACGGGTCGATGTCAGTCATCGGCCACCTCCTCGAAGTGAGCGGCGGCGCGACTGGCTATGGACGGACGATTGCGGGAGCGAAGCGGGAGAATCAGCGAGCTATGCCGTGGGCGGCCAAAATCGACCACCGGTAGTCGTGGATGAACTCATACCGGTTTCCCCTCCGAGAGTTGCGGGCAAAAGGGTTTCGCGGGTGTGTGATGTAATCACTCGCTCGGCAGCAGCGCGTACAGACCGAGCGCCACCGCCGACAGCGCGCCGAGGATGACGAAAGCGAGGTCGAAGCGGTTCGCGTCGGCGAAAAAACCCACGAACGTCGAGCCGAGCGAACCGACGAGGAAGAAGCCGGTTCGGATGAACCCCCACGCGGAGCCTTCGATGTGGTCGGGGAGCGCGCCGACGATGTAGGCGTTCGTGACGGCGTTGACGGCCATTCGCGTGCCGAGGATGCCGACGACGACGACGAGCGCGAGGGTCCCCGAGACGAGCGTGAGCGCGATGGGCGCGGCGACGCCGATGGCGGTGACGACGAGGAGGACGGGTTTGATTCCCAGTCGGTCGGCGGCGCTGCCCGCGACGATTTGGGAGGCGGCACCCGTGACGAACATGAACCCGAACAGCAGCGCGGCCGTCCCCTGACTGAGACCCTTGGTCTGGAGATACGACGGGAGGAAGGCCGTTATTCCCTGATAGACGAACAGCAGGATTGCGACTGAAAGGGTCGCGAGCAGGATGGAGCGGTCCGAAAGCGTCCCGAGGAGTTCGCGGAAATCCGGCAACGTCGCGGATTCGCCGCCGTCGGAAACGGCATCAGCGTCTGCGTTCGCATCCCCGTCAGCGCTCGACGCGTCGGCGTCGGAGCGCTCGGACGGGCGTTCGGGGACGACCCGCCACGCCAACGCCGCCATGACGAAGAACGGAACGGCCAACCCGGCGAGGATGGCCCGCCAGCCGACGGCGGCGACGACCGTCGCCGCGACGTTCGGGAGGAACGCGGAGCCGAGGCTGCCGATGGCCAGCGTGACGCCGAAGGCGGCACCGGCGTTCCGCGTGAACGTGCGCGAGAGGACGGTCCCGCGACTCGGGCCGTACAGCCCGGAACCGAGGCCGTAGGCGGCGCTGCCGACGAAGAAGACGCCGAATATCGGCGCGACGCCGAGGACGAGCATGCTCACACCCGACAGGCAGAGGCTCGCGGTCAACAGCGTCCGCTCGCCGAGTCGGTTGACCAACACCCCGGCGGGGAACTGCATCAGGGCGTATCCTATCCAGAGGGTCGTGATGGCGAGTCCGGCGAGCGCGTCGGAGATGTGAAACGTCGATTCGATTTGGGGCAACAACGTCGGAATGATGAACCGCATTCCGAGCGTGAACGCCCAGCCGATGGCGACGGCGACGAGAACCCACCCGCGACCGTCGCCGCGAAGCCCGCGCACCGTCTCCCGGAACTGCCGTGACAGCGAGCGATAGCGAGAGGACATCTGGTTGTTCGACCATCGTTCTGCGGCGGGTTAAACGAGCGGATGGCAACCAATCTGTCCGGTTTTTCGAATCGAAATGGTGAAGGGTAGAGACGAAGCGACTCGGACAAGTCGGGCAAATCGGGAAATAGGGTGCTCGGGCGAGTCGAACCGCGTCAGACCGTCAAATCGGCCCTTCGCAACCGCTGGGCGTTGACGGCGACGATGACCGTGCTGGCGGACATGAACACGGCACCGATGGCGGGCGAGAGGAGGATTCCGAACGGGGCGAGAACGCCCGCCGCGAGCGGGAGAGCGAAGACGTTGTAGCCCGTCGCCCACACGAGGTTTTCCTGCATCTTCCGGTAGCTCGCGCGGCTGAGCCGGACGAGTTTCACCACGTCGAGCGGGTCGTTCTCCACGAGGACGATATCGGCCGATTCGATGGCGACGTCGGTGCCGCTCCCGATGGCGATGCCGACGTCGGCGCGCGTCAGCGCTGGGGCGTCGTTCACGCCGTCGCCGACCATCGCCACGCGCTTGCCTTCGTTTCGGAGTTCGGTTATCCACTCGTCCTTCTCGTCGGGGAGCACCTCGGCGAAGTAGGTGTCGATGCCGAGTTCCTCGGAAACGGCGCGAGCGACGGCCTCGCTGTCGCCGGTCAGCATGGCGACTTCGATTCCCATCCCGTGGAGCGCATCGACGGCGCGTTTGCTGTCGTCCCGAACCACGTCGGCCAGCGCGAACGCGGCGACGACGCGTCCGTCGGAAACGAGGTAGACGACGGTGTGGCCCTTCTCCCCGGCAGTCCGTTCGAAGTCCGCCAGCGCGGAGGGACGGGGAACGTCGAGCAACGAGAGGAGATTCGGCCCGCCGACCATCGTTTCGCGGTCCTCGACGGTGGCACGGACGCCGCGGCCTTTGATGTTCTCGAAGTCGCTCGCGGTCGGAACGTCACCCTCGGGTGCGCGGCGTCGAATCGCCTGCGCGATGACGTGTTCGGAGTCGGCTTCGACGGCCGCCGCGACCGCCGCCGCACGGTCCTCGGTCCACCCATCGACGGTTTCGGCGGCGACGACGCCCTGTTCGCCCTCCGTCAGCGTGCCCGTCTTGTCGAAGACGACCGTATCGACGTTTCTGGCGTCCTCCATGGCGATGCGGTCGCGGACGAGCACGCCGTCATTCGCGGCCATCGAGGTGTTGATGGCGACGACGAGCGGAACCGCCAGCCCGAGGGCGTGCGGGCAGGCGATGACCAGCACCGTGACGACCCGTTCGACCACATCGAGGCCGAACCCGGTGGCGAGAACCCACGCGACCGCGGTGACGGCGGCGACGGCGAGCGCGACGTAGAAGAGCCACCCCGCCGCACGGTCGGCCAGCAGTTGCGTCCGGGATTTGCTCTCCTGTGCGTCCTCGACGAGTCGCACGATGCCCGCGAGGGCCGTCTCCTCGCCGGTCGCGTTTACCCGGACGCGGAGGCTTCCGTCACCGCTGTTGACGGTTCCGGCGATGACCTCCTCGCCGGGACGCTTTTCCACCGGGCGCGATTCGCCGGTGATCATCGACTCGTCGGCCGACGAGTCACCGCGTTCGACCACCCCGTCCGCGGGGATGCTCGCGCCCGGCCGAACGAGCACCTGGTCGCCGCCACGGAGTTCACCGACGGGAACCTCCTCGGTCGAACCATCATCGGCGATGCGCTCGGCCGTGTCAGGCAGCAGTCGCGCCAGTTCGTCGAGCGCACCGGACGCCCGCCGGACGCTCCGCATCTCCAACCAGTGGCCGAGCAACATGACGTCGATGAGCGTCACGAGTTCCCAGAAAAAACCAGTCGCCCCTGGGAGGAACAGAAACGCCGCGATGCTGTAGACGAACGCAACCGTGATGGCGAGCGAGATGAGCATCATCATCGCGGGGTCGCGGTTTTCGAACTCCACCCGCGCCATGGAGAGGAATGGAAGCCCGCCGTACGCGAAGACGACGACGGCGAGCACCGGCGTTACCAACTCGCTGCCGGGAAACCGAATCGCGGCGTAGCCGAGCGACTCCTGAACGAACGGACTGAAGTAGAGGACCGGCACCGACAGGGCGAGACAGACCCAAAATCGGCGCCTGAACGTGGTTTCGTGGCCGTGATGGTCGATACGAGCACGACGGCGCTCCTCGGACGCGAGCGACTCCCCGACGCGGCGTTCCTCGATGTGTGACATTCGTTCCCACCCCGTTCGAGGGTAAGTCGGAGAAGAGCATCAACTTGTTCGGCGAACGGACGAGACGGGGTTGGTCGCCGAGCGTATCACCCCATTTTCGGTGCCAATTCGGACACGTAACAGCATGGACACCAACGAAAGCGGAAGAGATAATCGGAGCGAGTCGCATATCCATACCCTACCAGAATGGCAGAGAAATCCTCCAACTCGTCGCTCAAATCGGTCTCCCGCGGTGCGTCCTTTTTCATGGCGGGAAAGGGACTCGACAACGCTCTCCGCTTCCTGCTGAACTGGATCCTCGTCCGTGGACTCGGTGGCGTGCTGTTCAGCGTCTACACGCTCGGGTTGGTCATCCTCACGTTCGCGCAGGTGTTCACCAACCTCGGGACGAATCAGGCCATCATGAAGTTCGTCCCGATGTACGAGAACGACCCGGCGAAACGACAGCGTATGCTGGGGCTGTCCTATCTCACGTCGCTGGTCGCGGGGGTCGCCATCGGGATACTCATCTACCTCCTCGCACCGTGGCTGACCGAGTACGTGGACCCGGCGTATAAGCCGTACTTCACGGACGTCGTGCGTCTGTTCGCGTTCCTACTCCCCCTCAACACGCTAATGAGTTGTTTCGAAAGCGTGTTCAAGAGCCTCGAAATCCCCGAGTATCAGATCACCATCCGAAACGTCCTGATTCCGTTCGTCCGCGTCGTCTCCGTCGGCATTGCGCTTCTCCTCGGTGCCGCGCTGATCGGAACGGTCGCCGCGACGGTGGTCGCCATGTGCATCACCTTCTG
The DNA here is from genome assembly GCF_001723155.1 of Haladaptatus sp. W1. Lineage (NCBI taxonomy): Archaea > Methanobacteriati > Methanobacteriota > Halobacteria > Halobacteriales > Haladaptataceae > Haladaptatus > Haladaptatus sp. W1. The sequence goes on along the minus strand of NZ_MEIH01000347.1, from coordinate 11,721 downwards.
TCTCGCCGTATGGTTGGTGGTGACGCGGGCGGACATCACGCCGACGTTCCGTGGTGCGTCGCGCGAGGAACTCGTTGAGTTCTACGACTTCTCGCTCCCGCTGACGCTCAATCAGGCCGGACAGGTCCTCGCGAACAAGGTTGACCTGCTGATGGTGGGTTTTCTGGCGGGAGCCTACATCACCACGAAGGACGCCGTCGGGATTTACAAAATCGCCACGGTGCTCGGCGGCATCCTCCTCCTGCCGCTGAGCGGGTTCAACCAACTGTTCCCGCCCATCGCGTCCCGACTGTACAACGACGATAAGATGGATGATTTGGAGGCATTGTTCCGCCGCGTGACCCGGTGGACGTTCACGATGGGGTTGTTTCCGGCCATCGGGGCTGCCATCTACGCGCGCGAACTGCTGGTTCTGTTCAGCGATTCGTTTGCACAACAAGGAGTGGGCGTCCTGTTGCTGTTCGTCGTCGCACAACTCGCCAATGCGAGCGTCGGCCCGTCCGGGTACGTGCTCATGATGACCGACAACCACTACCTGACGGTCGCGAACCAGTGGCTGCTGGGCATCTGTAACGTCGTCCTCAACTACCTGTTCATCCGCGAGTACGGCCTCATCGGGGCCGCGCTCGCCACCGCGACGGTCATCGTCGCCATCAACGTCCTCCGCGTCGTCGAGGTGTGGTACACAGTCGGCCTGTTCCCCTACTCCCGAAAGTACGTCAAACCCCTCATCGCTGGAGCCGTGACGGCAGTCGCGATGCTCGGCACGAAATCCGTTCTCACCGGCTACGTGACGGGAATCGGGTCGCCCACAATCGTCGCGCTCGTGCAAGGTGCCGTCGGCGGACTCGTCGGTCTCGCGGTCTTCGGCGGCGCGCTCTACGTGCTCGGCATCGAGCAGGAAGACCGGGAGTTCATGACCGAGAACATCCCGACCTGAGCCGTTAGCCGCTGGTTTCGGTCCCCGACGTCGTGGTCGCCTCCTTCACCGCCGCTCGGCCGCCCATGGCCGTCGCTATCATCGAAAGGCCGCTCGTGAACAGGCCGATGCCGAACAGGAGTCCGACCGCCCACGCCGCGGAACTCGGGAACGAAAGCCAGACGAGGACGGCGACGAGCACCGACGCGACGCCGCTGACGGCGACCCACAGCCAGCCGCGTTCGGGACGGAGACGGAAGCCCATCGCCAGTTCAATGAACCCCTCGACGAGGAAGAACGCGATGAGCAGGAGCGTCAACGCGGTCAACCCCACGAGCGGGTTAAAGAGGAACGCGAGACCCCCGGCGGCGAAGATTATCGCCAAAATCAACTGGAAGACGAACCCCGTCCACCCCCGACCCGAAAACGCGTGGATGAGGTGGGCGACCGCGCCGACGATGAGATACGCGCCGAACAGGAAGGATAGCGTGATGCCGGTGAAAAACGGCGTCACGATGGCCAGCAGGCCGACGAGCGTCAGCACGACGCCCACCCCCATGAGAAGCCGCCACGTGTCTTGAATCGTGTTCGTGAGTTGTTCTCGCTCGGTGGCATCGACAGTGCTCATTGCTGGAAACCCCGAACGAACTACATCGGCATCCAGAATAAAGATGATGTCCTGACAGGAACGGGCGCGGAAAATTTTTCCCAAAATTCGATGAACGGTGGCCGGAAAATCCGAGACCGGTCGAACAAAGCCATAAATGCGCTCGTTCAGTAGGGACTGTCATGACGAACCGGATAACGGTGTCGCTTGACGACGAGGCGCAAGTCGCCTTGGACGAGCTCGTGGGGCAAGCCGAAAAGCCCCAGAGCGAACTCGTCAGGCAGGCGCTCGTGTTCTACGCCGCAAACTACGACGCCGCGACGGCGGAAGCAAGCCCGAACCTCGAAGCGTACCACCAGATGCTATCGAGCGGCGAACACGTCCTGCTTGACGTGGATTTCCTCCACTGCTTCCTCGATTACGTCGAAGACGAAACCGGCACGCCTGACCCGGACTTCCTCGAACTGGCCGATCAGGTGTCGAGATATCACGCGCGCGAGTACGAGCATCGGTTCGAAACGCTCGGCGAACTACTCAATTGGCTCTCATTTTGCGGCTTTCTGACAGTCCGCGAAACGCACGGCGACACGTATCACGTCGTGTTTCCCACCGAATCGGTCAAATGGTTCATGACACGGTTCGTTGAGCGGAGCGCCGCCAAACTGTCGTTTGAACTCGAACTTGAGGAGGGTGTCTCGAAGGTTCTCATGACGGAAGTTCGCTCCGAGGGATGAACCGATCCTACTTATTCATACGTTTTCATACTTCGTGATATACCAATACACACCGTTCTTAGCGGGGTTTTAAGTCCAAACTGTGGGTTGTGACGTCATAGCACGAAAACAACCATGAACATTATAGACAGACTACGGTCGATCGGTCCCGGCGCGATGGTCGCGGCGGCGTTCATCGGCCCCGGAACGGTAACGACCGCCAGCGTGACGGGCGCGGAGTTCGGCTATGCGCTCGTCTGGACCATCGTGTTCTCGATAGTTGCCACCATCATCCTGCAGGAGATGAGCGCCCGCCTCGGCGTCGTCTCCCGCCACGGACTCGGCGAAGCGCTGCGAGAACAGTTCGATAGCCCCCTACTGTCCTACGTCAGCATCGCGCTCGTCGTGAGCGCCATCGGTATCGGTACCGCCGCCTACGAGACGGGGAACATCCTCGGCGGAGCCGCGGGACTGGAAGGCATCACCGGAATTAGTGCACAGATTTGGGGGCCGGTCATGGGCATCTGTGCGGCCGCGCTCCTCTGGACTGGTCGCTACAAACTCATCGAAAAAGCCCTCGTCGCGCTCGTCGGAATCATGGCAATATCATTCCTCATCGACGCCATCGTCATCGGTCCTGACCTCGGCGCGCTCGCGATGGGCTTCGTCCCAAGCGTTCCCGAGGGCTCGACGTTTCTCATCACCGGACTCATCGGAACGACTGTCGTCGGCTACAACCTGTTTCTGCACGCCGGCAGCGTCCAAGAACGGTGGACTGGGCCGGGTGACTTGCCGGAGTCCCGCGCCGACACGATTCTCTCCATCGTCATCGGCGGGGCGATCACCATCGCCATCCTCGTCACCGCGGCGGCGGCGTTTCCCGTCGGAACGCAAATCGGTGACGTGAGTCAGATGGCCGAACAGATAGAACCGCTCGCCGGACCGTACGCGACAGTGCTGTTCAGCATCGGGCTCTTCGCGGCAGGGTTCACCAGCGCGACCACCGCGCCACTCGCGGGAGCGTACGCCACGGCGGGAGCGTTCGGCTGGGATACCGACCTCAAGTCGCCGCGGTTCCGTGCGGTCTGGGGAAGTATCTTGCTCATCGGCGTGGTGTTCTCCGCGGCTGGCTACCAACCGGTGCAGGCCATCGTCTTCGCGCAGGTCGCGAACGGAATCCTGTTGCCTATCGTCGCCCTCTTCCTTATCTACATCATGAATGACAGGAACATCCTCGGGGAGTACGTCAACGACACGGCCCAGAACGTCCTCGGAATCGGCGTCACCCTTGTCGTCGTCTGGCTCGGCGTCCGCGCGCTCTACTCGGTCGGACAAAATCTGGGAGTGTTCTGAATGGCAGGGACGACACGCGTCGGCGTCGACGTCGGCGGCACGTTCACCGACGTCGTTCTTCTCCTACCGGACGACGAACTCGTGACGGCAAAGGTACCGAGCACGGACGACCAGAGCGTCGGCGTCGTCCGAGGCATCGAAAAGGCCTGCGCCGAGGCGGGCATCGACCCGACGGACGTAGACGCGTTTACCCACGCGATGACCGTCTCCGTGAACGCCCTCCTCGAAGAGGACGGCGCGAAGACGGCCCTCGTGACGACACAGGGCTTCCGCGACGTGCTCGAAATCGGGCGGCAGGCCCGCCCTGACCTCTACGACGTGACCGTCGACAAACCAGCCCCGCTCGTCCCGCGACGAAGACGGTTCGAAGTCGTGGAACGGACGGGGGTCGACGGCGTGCTGACCGACCCCGAAGAGAACGAGATGCGAGAGATTGCCGAAAAAATCCGCGACTGCGGTGCGGAAAGCGTCGCGGTCTGCCTGCTCCACGCCTACCAGCACCCCGAAAACGAGCGACGGGTCGCCGATACCCTCCGCGAGGAACTGGACGTTCCCGTCTCCGCCTCGCACGAGGTGCTCGCGGAGTTCCGTGAGTACGAACGCACCTCCACGACCGTCGTGGACGCCTACGTGACGCCCGCCATCGACGCCTACATCGGTCGTTTGGAGGAGCGCGCCGGGGAACGCGGCGTCCCCGAACCGCGAATCATGCAAGCCAACGGCGGCATCGCGTCGGCGAGGACCGTCCGCGAACACGCGGTCACGACCACGATGTCCGGCCCGGCAGCGGGCGTCGTCGGCGCGGCGGAAACCGCCGGCGGGAACGACGTGGAGGGACTCGTCACCTTCGACATGGGCGGCACGTCGAGCGACGTGAGCCTCGTCCAGGACGGCGAGGTCGAACGGACGACGGACGCCGAAATCAACGGGCGACCCATCAAGACGCCAATGGTGGACGTGAACACGGTCGGCGCCGGCGGCGGGTCGATAGCGTGGGTGGACGCTGGAAACGCCCTCCGCGTCGGGCCGCGCTCCGCCGGTGCGAACCCCGGCCCGGCCTGCTACGGACGCGGCGGGACGGAGCCGACGGTGACGGACGCGAACGTCGTCCTCGGCTACATCGGGGGGAGTTCCGCGCTCGGCGGCGAACTCGAACTCGACGTGGAGGCGGCCCACGACGCGCTCTCACGGTTGGCCGACGAGGCCGGTTTGGACGACGCCCTCGCGGCCGCTCGGGGCGTCTTCCGGGTTGCAAACGCGAATATGGCGCGGGCGATTCGCGCCGTCACGGTCGAGCGAGGGCATGACCCGCGGGAATTCGGCCTCGTCGCCTTCGGCGGGGCGGGTCCAATGCATGCCGCCGCCGTCGCGGAGAGCCTTGACATGGAGACACTCGTGGTTCCGCACGCCTGCGGCGTGCTGTCCGCCTACGGCCTGCTCGCCGCGGACGAAAAGCACGATTCGGTCCGCACCCTCAGGAGTCCGCTCGCCGACGTCGCGCTCAACGACGTGGAATCGGCCTACGACGACCTCACGGACGGCGTGCTGTCGGACGTGGAACGCCCGGAGGAAGCGACGGTGCAGCGTGCCGCCGACCTTCGATTCGTGGGGCAAAGCTTCGAACTCACGGTTCCGGTAGACGAGGCATTCGACGCCGAGACCGTCGCCGAACGATTCCGGGACGCGCACGAAAACGCCTACGGGTACGTCATGGACGACCCCATAGAACTCGTGAACCTCAGAGCGACGGCGGTCGTCGGCCGCGAGTCGCCGTCGGTCACGTATCGGACGGAGGGAGAGACCGAGAAAGGACGCCGCAAGGCGTTCTTCGGCGACGGGTTCCACGATACGCCCGTCTTCGACCGGACCGGTCTCGGCGAATCGGATTCCATCAGCGGGCCGTGCATCCTCGAACAGAACGAGAGTACGGTGGTCGTTCCGCCGGGGTGGAACGGCACAGTGAACGCGGACGGGACGCTGGTCCTCGGGAGGGCTGGACGATGAGCGGCGATGATTCGACCTCCACTATCGACGCCGTGACGCTCGAAATCATGCGCAACCAGTTCGAGGGCGTCGCAGAGGAGATGGGACAGGTCCTCATCACGTCGTCGTACTCGCCGAACATCAAGGAGCGACGCGACTGTTCGACCGCGCTCTTCGACGCCGAAGGCCGTCTCGTCGCGCAAGCCGAACACATCCCGGTTCACCTCGGCGCGATGCCGGAGGCCGTGACCACCGTACTCGACTACGACCCGGAGCCCGGCGACGTGTTCGTCCTAAACGACCCGTTCGAAGGGGGGACCCACCTGCCGGACGTGACCATGGTGTCGCCGGTCACGGTCGACGGTGACATTCTCGGCTACGCCGTCTCCCGCGCGCACCACGCCGACGTGGGCGGGATGACGCCCGGAAGCATGCCTGCCGGGGCGCGGGAAATCTATCAGGAAGGAATTCGACTGCCTCCGGTTCGTCTCGTGAAAGGCGGCGACGTAAACGAGGACGTGATGAGCCTCCTCCTCGCCAACGTCAGGAATCCCAGCGAGCGCCGGGCGGACATCCGCGCGCAAATCGCGGCGAACGACCGGGCGGAAGACCGACTCCAGGACCTCGTGACTGAACACGGACGAAACCGCGTCGTCGCCGCCTTCGACGCGGTGATATCGTACTCGCGCGACCGACTGCTCGCGGAGCTCTCGGAGCTGCCGAACGGGACCTACAGCGCCCGCGACGTGCTGGAGGGCGACGGCGTGACGGACGAGGAGATTCCCATCGAGGTCGCGGTGACGATACGCGATGAGGGGATTTCCGTGGACTTCGCGGAAACTGCACCGCAGGTAGCGGGGAACGTCAACGCGCCGCTCGCGGTTGCAAAGAGCGCCGTCTACTTCGTGATTCGGTGCGTGACCGACCCCGAGATACCGCCGAACGGTGGCTGTTACGACCCGATATCCGTCTCGGTCCCCGACGGGTCACTGTTGAATCCGCGGCCGCCCGCGGCGGTTGTGGGCGGCAACGTCGAAACTAGCCAGCGAGTCACAGACGTCGTGTTCGCCGCGCTGGCCCACGCGGTCCCGAACCGCGTGCCAGCGGGCGGACAGGGAACTATGAACAATCTCACCATCGGGAGCCGTGATGGGGGCGCGGACGGCTTTACCTACTACGAAACCATCGCGGGCGGGTTCGGCGGCCGCCCGACGAAGGACGGGATGGACGGCGTACAGGTCGGGATGACCAACACGCTGAACACGCCCGTCGAATCGCTCGAAGCTGAATATCCGCTGTTCGTCGAGGAGTACGCCCTCCGCGAGAACAGCGGCGGGCGTGGACGGTTCCGCGGCGGCCTCGGCGTCGTTCGCTCCGTCACCGTCGAAATCGACGCGACCGTCTCGCTCCTCACCGAACGGCGGCGAGTTGCACCGCGCGGAATCGCCGGCGGCGCGGACGGCACCACCGGACGCAACGAAATCGACGGCGAGAGCGTTCCGGCGAAGACGACCCGTGACGTGGCGGCCGGGACGACGGTCACCGTGCTGACACCGGGCGGCGGCGGGCACGGACCCGAAGCGGAACGCGACCCGGACGCCATCAAAACCGACCGCGAGGACAGAAAAATGGAGTGGGACGAATGATTGCGCGAACGCGGCACTCAAACGAACCGACACGAACGAGGTGTCTCTGATGTTCGGGTGGCGTGCCAGACTCGGACTCGTCGTTCCGTCCTCGAACACGACCGTCGAAACCGAGTTCGGCCGGGGCGTCCCGGACGGCGTAAGCGTCCACACCGCTCGAATGCCGCTCGAATCGGTCACTGTTGATGAGTTGGACACGATGGCCGACGACGCGGTGGACTGCGCGGAGCGGCTGTCCCACGCAGATGTCGATGTCGTCGCCTACGCCTGTACGACAGGGAGCCTGCTCCACGGGCCGGGGTTCGATACGGAACTCGAAGCGTCGCTGTCCGAGACGGCGGATGTTCCCGCAGTCGCGACAGCATTGTCGGTGAAACGAGCGCTCTCAGCCCTTGACGCCGATCGAATCGCGGTCGTAACGCCGTATACCGACGAACTGAACGACAGGGAGGAGTCGTACCTGCGCGACGAAGGGTTCGACGTGGTGAAACTCCGCGGCCGAGGTATCAAAGCGAACACGGCTATCGGGTCGCTGTCCCCGGAAGACGCCTATCGACAGGTTCGAGGGGCAGTCCCGGACCCCGACGCCGTGGACGCCGTGTTCGTCTCGTGCACGAACTATCGAACGTTTCCCGCCATCGAGTCACTCGAATCCGACCTCGGCATGCCGGTCGTGACGAGCAATCAGGCGACGTTGTGGGACGCGCTTCGACGAGTGGGGATTCGCTCGACCGTTCCCGGAGCCATAGGAGCGGACTGAACGAACCGCCGAGGCGAACGCTGACGAGACACGAGACGACGAGGACGCGCTCGAAATCGGTGTCGACAACGTGGTGCCGACGATTCGCTCGCCGAAACCAAAACGGAGCAAAATCACCGAGAACTCACGAGGGCGACCGGACACAGCACGTTTTTCAACACGTACTCGGCACGGTGGCCGAGGAACGCGCGTCGAGACAGCGGCCTGAGTTCGCTCCCGAGTACGACCAAATCGATGTCATTCTCCGCAGCTCTCTCCGCGATGGCACGGGTCGGGTGTTCACTGACGATGACGTCCGTCAACACCGATGCACCGAGTCGGCGACCGAGCGCGAGAATCGTCACCGCCGTGACGAGCGCGAGGTCCCCGTCGAAGGTCGTATCGACCCACCGAATCGAACGTGCGACGAACCGACGGCCCACCGTAAACGAGAGCCCGAGAAAGACGGCGAGAAACAGAACGGTTACGCCTGCCCCCCGCTTTGACGTGCGAGTCCGGCGACGACCGCAAGGAGAATCCAGCCGACGGTATCGTTTATCATTCCGGCCGCGATGGTCAACTGACTGATTTCGCGCTCGATAACGTTCAAATCGAGAAGGATTTTGGCGATGACCGGAATGGCGGAGATGCTAAGCGCGGTTGCGATGAACAGACTGAACACGACTCGGCTTCCGTCCGCGAGGAAGGCAAGAGGGAGAACCCACGCGATAGCGAACCCGAACGCAAAGGGAACGACGATACTCGTGCTGGCGATTGCCGTCGCTCGCCCGGCGCGACTGGCGATGAGGTCGAGGTCCGTCTCGAACCCCGTGATGACCAAGAGCATCACCAACCCCAACCACGAGACGGCTTCGAGGAGGTGATACTGCAATGGAGTCGGCGGAAAAAGGGTGAGAAAGGCCGTCGGTGCGAGGTTTCCGAGCACCGATGGCCCGAGGACGATACCGGCGAGCAACTCGCCGAGAACGGACGGAAAGTCGAACATGCGTGCGAGTTCACCGAGGGCGCGAGCGGTCAGCAACAGCATGAATAGCTGTCCGAAGAAAATGAGGAGTTCCTCACCCGTCAACGGCGGAAGTACACCGCCGTTCGAACCGACCCACGCAATGAACTCATCGCTCACATCGATGGAAGCGCCAACTATCCCCGTTTGTCACTTCTCGTTCAACAGGCGGCATAAATAGCCTCGGGCGGCACGGAAGATTGCATCTGAACGATAAAATTTTCGACTTGTCAATATTTTTCGCGTGCTATCGTCAGGGAATAGATTGTTATCCCTCGAAATCGGATGGACGGTATGAGCAGACGAGTTGGTCGCCGTCAGTTTCTCTCCGGTATCGGTGCGTCCATCGGTTTCTCCAGCGTTGCGGGTGCCGGTAGCGTCCGAAAAGTCGGGCACAACGCACAAACCAAGCGGCAACGGGAGCTGAATCTCCCTCCAGAAACCGACGCTCCCGTGGACGTCCGCGGTGCGATTTACCTCCCCGCCCGCGCGTTTAACCGCTATCAGATGTGGAACGAGTACGACCCAGACATAATCGAACGCGACTTCGGCTACGCGGCGAGCCTCAACCTGAACGCCATCCGAACGTGGCTAAGCTACGAATACTGGCTCGTCGAACCCGAAGACCACATGGAATCGCTCGAACACCTGTTGGACACCGCCGACAAATACGACATGCGCGTCCTCCTCGGCCTGTTCGACAGCGTCGGACTCGAACCCACCTTCGAAAATCTCGTCCACGACAACGTGGAAACCGCCGTCCAATCGTTCTCCCCCTCCACCCGTACGATGGGAACCAAATCCATGTGGGACAAGCCGCGCGACTTCATCATCTCGGTCATGCGGGAGTACCGGGACGACGAGCGTCTCCTCGCCATCGAGCTGACGAACGAGCCCGGATGGAACCACAAGGACATCCGATTTTTCAAGCAGATAGTGAACACAATGACGCACTATCGCGGTGAAATCCCCCTCTCCGTCGGTTCCACCAGCCTGGCGAACAACGCCCAGTATCTCGACTGGGGCATGGACATCCTCCAGTTCCACTACAACTTCGCGCGGAGTCCGGCGCTCTACAACCGCGTTCTCCGGCAGGCGAACAATCTCCAAGAAAAACTCGGAAAACCGGTGTGGCTCTCGGAGTGGCAGCGGATTCGGCCCGGAAAGTCATTTTTCGCCGATGTCGACGGCAACGCGGCCGTCCCCGACTACTCCTCGCTCGCCCCCACCATTCGAACGTCCGGCATCGGGAACTTCTTCTGGTCGCTCATGCTCAAGCCCGCGTTTTCGCTGTACATGCGACGAAACGGCGTCCTCAACGGCCTCTTCCACGAAGACGGTGCGGTGTGGAGTCTGGACGACGCTCGCGCCATCAAATCCATGTCCGGCGACCCGGAATACGACGGAACCGAACGCAAGGAGTACCCAGACTGGGCCGCCAGCATCAAAAAACGGAAGAAACGAGCACCGGGCGACGAACAGCCCGTCTAGCTCGACACCTGTCCGCGTCCCCGCGTGCTGTTCAACTGATTTTCGTAATAGTGGAGCGTCGAATAGTCCACATTCTCGCTCCGGTTATCGACGAGAATACCGAACAGGTTCCGCGCCGAGCGAGAGTGTTCGATACTCACGTTGGAACTGTTCCAAACCGTGATTCCCTCCGTGCTTCGAACCGCGCTCACGTTTCGAACCGTCACCGACGACGCGTTCGAGACGTGAATCGCACGATTCCAACGAACCACCCGAACCGAATGGATCGTCACGTCCGAGACGCCGCTCGCGTTATCGACGAGAACACCCGTCGTATCCGTAACACCCCGTCCCTTAATCGTGTGACCGGAGCCATTCACCGTCACGTGACTCGCGTTGATCACGAGACAACTTCCCGTCAACCCAGTCGCACCGCCAAAATCGTCCGCCAAAACGTAGTTTCCCGGCTTCGAAATCTTCTGACAATGCTTCACCTGTTTCGGTGGCGTGGAGTTAGACTCATGGTTTCCGCCCAACGGAAGGTCCACGAAATTGATAGCGAGCGCAACCACTACCAACAGGACCAACGGAGCGACGATGAGAGCTTTCCGATTCGTAGAATCGATGGAGACCATTCCTACTTCTACCCTTCTCGAGACAGATTATTAAAGGCCAATGGACCGCGAAATTGTCATCTTCGTCTCAGTGTCCGCTTTTTGAAAGTATGCGCAATACGCATAGAAACAAATCATTACCAACGACGTGTCATCGAGAACGATTACAGAGACGTGTCTATCGGCCGGATAGAAATAGCAAAACCCGCACAGAGCGATCGCTCCGTGCGGGTAATGAATGCGAGTATGAATGGGAGGCGGCGAATCGGATTTCCCAGAGGCTCGCGCACTCCAGTACTGACCGAAACGCAGATAGGCTTAACTTCCGTGTTCGGGATGGGTACGGGTGTCGCCCTATCGCTCTGGCCGCCTTAACGTCAACTCACGGAATCGAACCGTGACAGGGATACCAATCGTTGATGGTTCGAACGAACCGTAATGTACGTGCAATCCAGTATACGCCTGGACTCACACACGAGAGTGCGTGTGAAACCAGTATGCGGTATGATTGTGTGGCGTCGATCTGTTAGTACTCGCGGACTGAACGCCTCGTTGCCTCGGCGCGTACATCCCGAGCCTATCGAACTCGTCTTCTACGAGTGATCTCGGTGATACTTCTTTTCCAAGTGGGTTTCGAGCTTAGATGCGTTCAG
>NZ_MEIH01000346.1:0-26985 GCF_001723155.1 Haladaptatus sp. W1 | reverse complement strand
CGCCCTCTTCGAGTTCGTAGTCGTCGCTGATGTCGCGCTTCGTTTTGGCGTTCACCGCGTGGAGGTAACCGTCGCCGATGTCGCTGTGGACCGCGTAGGCGAGGCCGCGGGGCGTCGAACCGCGCTGCAGGAGGAAGGCATCGGGGAGGACGTTGCCCTGTCCGTCCGTCCACTTCGATTCGTTCTGGACGGGATAGGCCGTGATGCGGTCGAGCAGGTCGTAGGCGGCGGCGTCGAGACTTCCCTGGACGCCCGTGCCACCCCACTTCTGCATGACGTCGCGGATTTGTTCGAGTCCGGCCCGCTGTTGGTCGCTCAGGTCGCCGACCACCTCGAAGTCGTCGTCCCCGGGGTCGTAATCCACGACGCCCGCCTCCACACCCTGCCGGAGCGCGAGTTCGCCCTCCGCCGTCGCGGGGATGACCATCTTCCCCGTCTCGCGGAGTCGCTCGATGTTCTCCTCGGGCGCGACGTCGGCCTTGTTCGCCACGAGGATGATGGGCTTGGTCCGCGCGCGGATGTCGCGGGCCAGTTCCTCGCGGTGCTCGTCCGTCCACTTCTGCGGGTCGTCGGGATACTCCAAGCCGCGGAGGCTCGTGGTCACGTCATGTTCCGTCGCGCCGAACCCCGTCAGCATGTCCGCCAGCGCCTCTTCGATGTCGAACCCGGGCGAGCGCGATTGGCGCACCACGCCCTCCCAGTTGCGGTCGATGATGCCGGTCAGCCACTGGTCCATCTCCTCCTCGATGAAATCGACCTCCTCCACCGGGTCGTAGCTCCCGACTTCGACGGGTTCACCCTCCTCGTTCGTCCCCCCGGAGGCGTCCACGACGTTGACGATGGCGTCGGCGTTGGTCAACGCGTCGAGGAACTGGTTGCCCAGTCCCCTGCCCTCGTGTGCCCCCGGCACGAGTCCGGCCACGTCTAGCAGTTCGATGGGGACGTAGCGCTTGCCGTCGTGGCAGTTGTCGTTGCCACAGCGCTCGTCGCGTTCGAGACAGGGGCAGTCGGTGCGGACGTAGCTCACGCCGCGATTCGCGTCGATGGTCGTGAACGGGTAGTTCGCCACGTCCACGTCGGCCATCGTGGCGGCCTTGTAGAAGGTGGACTTCCCGGCGTTCGGTTTGCCCGCCAGCGCGATAGAAATCATGATTGGTGGTACCACAGAGGGTCGGAATTGTGTTTCGATTTTTGAGGCGACGATACGTATTCGGCGATTTTGTGATCTCTGTTACCGAGGGCATGTCTTCGAAGGCCCCCGCCACGCTCGCTACGAACAGATGTGTTTGATTGGTCTGTGAATTCTGTTACCGAGACGATGACTTCGAAAGCCCCCGCCACGCTCGCGGTTGCTGTGCAGGATATCCGCGCTCTCCGCAACACCCGCGCGGATAGTGCCTACACAGCAACCACGTGAACGCGACTTCAGTCGGAGCGAAGCTCCGACAGCGTCCCCCTCACTCTGTTCGCGGGACCGGGCGGCCCCGTTCATCCCCGCGAGGAACGAGCGGGGAGTTGAAAGGCGAAGCCTTTCAAAAGTCCCATCCCTGCAAACCGCACCGCAACAGCCACTCCCTCCCCAATCGACTCCCTCCCCCGCTTCGCTCCACCGGTCATCCACCGTCAGAGCAACGCTCTGACGAGCCATTCGTTCGTTCCGTTGTCACTCACGAAGACATCGCACGCTTCGATGGAGCGACGCGGCCAGCGGTCGGTCGCGTCGCTCCGTCAGCGCACGCCACGACTTAAAGTTGGTTTGAGCTAAATCGGCCAAACCTCCTCGGCGCGTGCCATGGCAGCGGAGAACGTCATCGAAGTGCTCGGAATCTCGGCGGTGTCGTGGGAGGACGCGGCCAAAGAAGCGTTTGAGAACGCGGCTACTCGACTTTGAACCCGCCAGCGACCAGCATCGGAACCACGAGGGTCGCTTCCGCTTCCACTTGCACGTAGTTTTTCGCTTCCTGTTTGATTTTCCCCCACGAGACGGCCTCGTGCGGCGGGGCACCGGAGAGCGACCCGTCGCCCTCCATGCCGGTCGAGACGTAGACGGCGTAGTCCGCGCCGCCGCGGAAGAGGTTGGTCATGATGGCGTGGTGCTTGGGGACGCCGCCGCCGAGGACGATGAGGCCCGTCTTGTCCGCGAGCAGGCCCTGCTCGATGAGGCTGTCGTAGTCGTCCACGATTTCGATGCCGATGTCCGAGTCGTAGCCCTGTCGGTAGTAGTAGAGGAAGTTGCCGACCTCCGCATCGGTCAGCGCGGGACAGAAGATGGGGATGTCGTTGTCCGCGGCGTTCGAGAGGATGGAATCCTCGTCGTCCAGCGTCTCGCCGAGTTCGCGGGAGAACTCCATCGGCGTGCGGATTTTCTCCTCGGCGAAGAAGTCCTCGAAGAAGTCGTTGAGGTAGGATTCCAACCAGACGTAGCGGTCGGAGGGGACGAAGATGTTGCCGAGGCGGTTGATGCCCTGCTCGCGCATCTCGGCTTCGTCCACGTCCCACTCGCCCATCTTGAACGGCTTTTCGGTCTTGATGACGTCCTCGGTTATCGACCCGGAGGTGGTTATCATCACGTCCACGAGGTCCTCGCGGGCGAGGTAGGCGAGCGTCTCCCGAAGCCCCGAAGAAACGATGTTCGAGGTGAAGGTAAGGTATATCTCCGCGCCCTCCTCGCGCATCGCGCGAATCAGTTCGATCGCCTCGGAGAGGTGGGTCGCCTGAAACCCGGTCGTCTCGTACGACGACAGCATGTCGAAGAAGTCGAAATCGCCCCTGAAATCGTAGCCCGCAACGTCCTCGGAATCGAGTTCCTCCTCGCTTCCGGGGACGACGTGTTCGTGACTTTCGTCGCTCATGGTTCGTTTTCATCACCGCGCGAAAATGAGTGTTCAGATTTGGCGACGGCGTGTCGGCGGACAAGTAGATGATGTTAGTGTCGGCTTACGTCTGTTCAGCGCGCGAGAAACGCGCGAGGGACGAGGACGCGGTGAGAGCCACGCAGTGGCTCTCATGATCGCGGTTTAGCCGCGGGCAAGCGACCGAGGAGGTTGGGGAGGGTGAGGTGCGGTGCGGTTTCATTGCCGGTCGGTCGTTGCTCACGAAGCAGCTTTCTACGAGAGTACAGGAAGTTCTCTACGAGATGCCAACCAGCTCTCCACGGGATTCTCGAAACAATCTAAAGCGACTCTCACTCCTGTCCACATCGATTCCCCAATCCTAGTGTCGTGCAAAACCACCCAAAAAGCAAGCAGTCGATATCACCCGTCTCTCTGACTCTCGAACTTACAGTTTCACGGCCATCATCACTTCGTCCACGTACTCGCCATCTATCTTGTAGTGGTTCTTCCGCACGGCCTCAGTTTCCCAACTGTGTGCTTCGAGGAAGTCGATGGCGTTCTGGTTGGTCGAGGGCGCGCTCTGGTACACTTTTTCGTAGCCGTTCGCGCCCGCCCACTCCAGTCCGCGTTCGAGGAGGTGGCTGCCGATGCCGTGGCCCTGGTACTCGTCTAACACGCCGACGGTCAACTCGGCGGTGTGGCTGAGTTTATCGAGTTCGGGCGCGTTGAGGTGGACCCACCCGACCACTTCGTCGTTGACGGTTGCGACGAAGAACATCCGCGATTCGAGGTCGTTGTGCCGGAGTAAGGCCTCCTGATGGTCGATTTCGTCGGCGACTGTTTCCGCGACGATGTACGACCCCTCTTGGGCGACCTGTCGAATCGCGCCGATGATGCCGGAGAGGTCCTCCTGCCGCGCGGGGCGGATGATGAACTCCACGTCGTCCACGTCGAACTCCTCTTCCGCGCCGGTTTCCAGCGCGACGGAGAGCATGTCCTCGTCCTCCGAGAGGTAGCCATCCCGACGAAGGATGGCGACGTGATGACGGAACCCGCTCGGGTCGATGCGGAGCGAGTCCTGCACCTCGTTCGCGTTCGCCCGTCCGTGGCGTTCGACGTACTCGTAAATTCGTCGGCGGTCCTCGTGGCCGAACTCCAGTTTCTCGGAGAACTCCATGAGGACTGTTACCATCTATCTATACTTATTTTTAACGATGGATTTGACGCCGTACTGGGAAGTCCCGGCGACCGTACGAATCGCCGCTCGATTCTTGTAGCATGGCGTCGTGGTGACGCTGGGGGGAAGCATGGATTACAGCGATTTCATCGGACAGGTACAGCATCGACTCCAGTTGGGTAAACAGGGACAGGCGGTGCGAGCGATTCGGGCCACGCTGACGACGCTCGGCGAGCGATTGCAGGAAGGCGAAGCCAAAGACCTCGCGGGACCGCTTCCGATGGAGACAGACTGGTATCTCCTGCAGGCGGAGTCCGGCCAGCGGTTCCACTTCGACGAGTTCGTCGACCGCGTCGCCGAGCGCGAGACCATCGACCGACAGAAATCGCTCTTTCACGCGCAGGGCGTGATGTCGCTCGTCGAAGAGGTCGTTCCCGAAGGCGAATTCGAACAGATTCGCGGGCAACTGCCCGCGGAGTACGACCCGCTCTTCGAACTCGTCGGAAACAAAAACGCGTTCGACTAACGCCGGGCGCGCCGCGTTTCCGGGTCGGGAACGCGCGTCAGCAACTGCACCGTGTCGCGGAGGTCGTGAGTCTGTATCACCAGTTCCGCGACCTCGCGCACCGTGAACTCCGTTTCTATCTCGCGACCGTAACAGCGTGCGTACAGCGCCAGCCAGTCGTTGAGCGCCCGTTCCATCCGTTCCATCTCGTCCGCGTCAAACCGCGCGAACTCGCCGGTCCGACCGTCGATGTACACGGAAACGACGTCACCGACGCCCTCCCGGAGGTACGACACCGCCCGCTCCTCGTCCGGGAAGGTATCCGGCGCGTCGAACGATTCGCGCTCGTTCCGCGCCCGTTCCGCGAGGGACGCGATTCGGTCGCGGTACTCGCTCATTCGCTCGTTATCCCTCTCGGAACTCGACGCCCTTGCCGCCGCGCGGGTGTTCCCACTCCGTGTCGGCGACGAGCGCACACGTCCCGCACTCGACGCAGGGTTGCGTGTCGAGGCTGACGATCTTTTCCTCGTTGCCGTTCTCCCGCACCGTCTCCTCGCGGTAACAGCCGCCGCCGAAGTCCTTCGCGCTGACCGGACAGGCCGACACCGCCGCACCGCTCGCTTCGTAGGAGTTGTCCCGCAGTTCGATGTGCGGATTGCCCACGTCGGTGTCGTAGGTCAGGTCGCCGATGCGGTCGGCGAGGCTCTTGGGTTCGACCTCGTTTTCGTCCGTGATTTCGGTTCCCAGCTCCTCCGCGATGACCGTCGGCAGCGTGACGTACGGCGTCCGCGTGTCGGGAATCATCGAGGAGAGATACGGCGAACTGTACAGGCGTTCGAGTTGCCCCGACATCACGCCGGAACTGAGCACCGCGCGGCCGAGCGACGAGGAGAGCACGCCGTCCACGAGTTCGCTCACCCGGTCGTTCTCGGCGACGCCGCGCGTCGCCCGGTACTGGGTCGGACGGAGCTTGCCCATCACGCCCTCGTCTTCGAGTTTCTTCTCGTAGAGACGTCCGGCCTTCTCGGGGTTGCCGCGCATCCGCGCTTCAGCGAAGGCCTCGGCGGCGAGCGCCCCGGCGGTCACGGCGTGGTTCATGCCCTTGATGATGGGGCCTTGCGCCTGCATCTGCCCGCCAGCGTCACCGACGAGGACGAGTCGCCCGCGATGCGGTGCCGGATGTGCCACCTTCTTCGAGTCGGGAACGAGTTTCGCGGAGTACTCCACTTCGTCGTACTGGCCGTTCAACCACTGGGCGAGCAGTGGGTGCGTGAGCAGGTTGTCGAGCAGTTGGTGCGGTTCCGCCTCCTCCGCGACGAGGCTGTCGAGGTGGAAGACGGACCCGATGGAGAGCGTATCCTCGTTCGTGTAGAGGAAGCCGCCGCCCCGAACGCCGTCGAACAGGTCCCCCGAGAAGAGGTGCGCCGCACCCGTGTTCGGACCGACGTCGAACCGCTCGTCGATGACGTCCTCGGGCATGTCGATGACGGCCTTGACGCCTTGGAACCACTCGTCCGGTTCGTCCCAGTTCATCAGTCCCGCTTGCCGGGCGAGTTCGCTGTTCACGCCGTCCGCCGCGACGATGAAGTCGGCTTTGATGGGGTCGAGTTCGTCGCACGTGACGCCGACGATTTTGCCCCGCTCGCGGAGCAGGCCGTTCACCCGGACACCGGTCAGCAATCCACCTCCCGTCTCGTGGGTCATCTCGTGAACCCGGTCGGCCAGCCACGAGTCCATCTCGCGCCGGAGAACCGCGTCACACCACTCCGTGTCGTGGTCGTGGAGTCGGGTGATGTCGAACGATTTCACCTTGTCGCCCGCCACGTTGTGGATGTGGTAGTCCGTAATCGGCCGTTCCGCCGCCTCCTCGCGGAAGTCGGGGAACAGCGAGTCGATGGTGTAGGGGGTCGACTCCTCGGCGTATATGAGGCCGCCCGAGACGTTCTTCGACCCGGCCTCGACACCGCGTTCGAGGACGAGCGTTTCGATTCCGTTGCGTGCGAGCGTCGCGGCGGCGGCGGCCCCGCCGGGACCGGCACCGACCACGACGGCTTCGTAGTGTTCGTATTCCTCGCTCATCGTTCAGTCATCGTCCTCCGCTACGACCGCATCCAGTTCGCCCGCCTCTATCGCGTCCGTCAGGCGGGGAAGCACGTCGAACAGGTCGCCCTCGATGAAGAAGTCGCTGAAGTCCCGGATGTCCGCTTCCGGGTCGGTGTTGATGGCGACGATGGTTTCCGACTCGTCCATCCCCACCTTGTGCTGAATCGCACCGCTGATACCCGCCGCGATGTAGAGCGGCGGCTGGACTATCTGTCCCGTCTCGCCGATTTGGCGCTCCTCGGTGACGTACCGTTCGACGTGCCCCTCGACGTTGTAGGAGGCCGTCACGATGCCGCGGGACAGCCCGAGGTCCGCGTCGTCGAAAGCGTCCACGAGGTCCACCGCGAGTTCGATACCCTTCGTCGGGTCGTCGCCGATGCCGCGACCGATGGCGACGATGACCTCTCGTCCGGTCAAATCGACGCCGGTGTCCAGCGTGTCCCACTCGGTGACCGCCACGCGGAACCAGTCGTCCGGGAGGTCGATGTCGTGGGCGATGACCTCGCCTTCACGGCCCCCGTCGGGTTCCATCGCGTCGAAGCTGCCCGGAATCACCGAACAGCCCTGCGGGTGGAACTCCCGGTCCGGGTTGTCGATACAGAGGATAGTCGAGTACTCGAAGCCGGAGAAGTCCGGGCGTTGCATGTGGAGAATGCGCTCGAACTCCAGCTTCTCGCCGGGTTCGCCGGTCTTCACCGGGTTCGAGATGAGTTCGTCCGTGATGGTCAGGCCGGAACAGTCGCTCGCCAGCCCGGAGTCGAGTTCGCCCTGTACCTGCGCCGAGAGGTCGCGCCCGTTGTTCGTCGCCGGGAAGAGGAAGTATCGCGGCTTGTCGTAGTCCTTCCAGTCGGCCTTCGTTCGCGCCATGTCCGCCACGATTTCGGTGTACGGCTTGTGGCGGAACCGTTCTAATCGTTCGTCGTCGTGATAGACCGCCACGTCCGCGCCGAGGGTGATACACTCCTCCGCGAGTTCTTCCATGTCGTCGCCGACGAGGACTGCGACGACCCGTTCTTCGTCACCGTAGTCCTCGGCGTAGCCGTCCATCAGCTCGCGCGCTTTGCCGAGCATCTCCTTGGACACGTCGAGAAGTTCGCCGCCCTGCGTCTCACAGTACACCCACATGTCCTGGTAGACGCCGTTTTCGAGCGCCCGGACGTGCTTTTTGTCGAGGGTCGCCTCCCCTTCGTCCGGATCTTGAACGTCTTCTTCCGTCGCCTCGTACTCACCCTCGGTTTCTGCGTCGTCCGCGTCGCCCGTATCATCGCCCTCGTCCGCATCGACCGTATCCTCGCCGCCGTCGGTCGCTTCCCGCACCTCGTTGATTCGCGCCTGAATCGCTTCTTTGGCCGTCTTGCGGTCCTTTCCTTCCTCCTCGGCCGTGAGGAGGTCAGACAGCGCGCCGGGGTCTTCGATGATGCGTACGTCGTCTTCTATCTCCTCGACGGTTCGGTCGCCGGGGTCGGTGTCGGTCATTATCAGTCACCCGCCGCGAATGGTCGCATCGTTTCGAGCACGTCCGCCATCGCCTCCTCGTCGTCCAACGTCGCCATCGTCGCTTCGCGCTCGGCCGGTGCCTTCGGAATCGGGTCCACCGAGGACACGATGGTCGGCGACCCGTCCAGTCCGATGTAGTCGGGGTCGAGATTCAGGTCCTCGTGGTCCCACGTCGTGAGGTGCTCCTCGTACTCCTCGGCGCGGTCCGCCGTCTCGGCTTTCAGCTGTTTTCGCCGGAGGCGGTGTCTGGCCGTGCGATAACTCGCCTCGTACTCGGGGTCGGTGACGATGAACGCCGGGAGCGGAGATTCGACCGTCTCGATTTCGTCCACGTCGCCCTCGACGAGTCGCTTGGCGCGGACGCGTCCCTCGTCCTCGTCCACCTCCAATGCGATGACGTGCGTGATGATGGGATAGTCGAGACACCACGCCGTCTGGGGACCGGTCTGGCCCGTCTCCCCGTCCGCCGTCTTGAAGCCCGCGAACACGAGGTCGGGGTCGCCGATCTTCTCGATTCCCGCCGAGAGCGTGATCGCTGTCGCCCACGTGTCGGCGGCGGCCATCGCACGGTCGGAAAGCAGGTAGAGGTCGTCGGCGTACACCTCCATCGCCTCGCCCAGCACGTTGCCGTAACCGGGCGGTCCCATGCTCATCGTGCTCACGTGCCCGCCGTGTTTCACCTTTGTCTGGAGGGCGGCGTTCAGTGCGAACCGGTCGTTCGGGTTCATCACCGTCGGGGTTTTCCCACGTTCGAGGTGGCCGTCCTCGTCGAACGATACCTGCCCCTCGCGGAAGTCCGGGACGCCCTTGGTCAACACGACCGAGTGCATCGGTACCTCCTACCGTGAGTGTATTTAGTATGCATACGTCAATCATTACCAATTGCGCCAGTCGTTATTATACTGTCGGAGAGTCAACAAAAATCTGACATACGGCCGCGGCACAATCGTCTGTTGATGGCTCGTGCTCAGCGGAAACGACGGCGAAAAGGTATCAGCACTCAGGCTTGTGGGGCGGGCCCGTCGGACCCGCTCCGGTCCCGATGCGTCGTCTCGACCGCTTCCGAAGCGTCCTCGTCGGTATTCTCGGATTTCGACCCCTCCTCGTCGGTCGATTTTCGCGTGTCGGCTCGCACCATCGTCATCTCGCCGCGGGCGCGCATTGTCCCGTCGGCGGTCGCGTTCTCGTGGAATTCGAGGTCGGTACACGAGACGTCGCCGAGCACCTCCGCACCGTCTTCGAGGACGACGGTCCCGCTGCGGGTCGTCACGTCGCCGTGAATCCGCGTTCGCTCGCCGACCACGATGTCGCCGCGCGCTCGAAGGCTCCCGAAGACCTCGTTGCCCGCACCGACCGTAATCTCCTCCGCCCGGATGTTGCCGTGAAGGCGACAGTCGTCGCCGACCGTCGCGGGCGTCGAGACGCGCCACGCGTCGTCGCTGACGTGGCCACTTCGGGGAATCGTCACCGGTTCCGCCTCGCTTTCGTCTACCATCTCGTCGATGATGCCTTGGGCGGTTTCCTCCTCGCCGAGTCGGAGAAGCTGTGAGAGGTAGACGAAGAGGAAGACGACGGTCGGCATCGGGTTGCGGATGACGATCCACCCGTTGGCTTCGAAGCCTTCGTCGATCTGTACGTCGTCGCCGATGTCGAGGTCGCCGCTGACCATCAGTTGCCCCGTGACGTGGACGCGCTCGCCCAAATAGGCGTCCTGTCCGACGAGCACGTCGCCATTCACGTCGCACCAGAGGTCGAGGCGGCAGTCCGATTCGGCCTCGATGTGTCCGCCGAAGGTCGCCCGTTCGCCCGCGATGACGTTGTTCCCGCGCACGCCGAACTCGACGGTCGTCTGTGCACCGACGATGATGTCCCCGTCGGTCACGAGGTCGTGTTCTTCGACGGTCGTCCCGTCGGGAATCGAGAGTTCATCCAGTGGGTCGGAACGGAGCGGCACACATCCTACCAGCAAGTCGCTCGTAATAAAACCTCCCGAGACCGTCAGACGTTCGTCTGCCACATTTCAGCCGTCCGTCGAAAATCCCGCGTGACCGCGACCGCGAACCCGCTAGTTCCGGAGCCGAACCGCGCCCTTCCGGAAGACGAGATGGTTCGGGATGATGAACTCCTCGCCGTCGTTCTCGATGTGCGTGACGAACATATCCACCTCCTGGACGATTCCCTGATTGCCCGCGACGCGAATCTCGTCGCCGATGCCGTACGGTTGGTTGAGCAGGAGGTAGATGCCCGCCGCCGAGGAGCGGAGCAAGTCCCAGAACGCGACCGCGCCGAAGACGATGGCGGCGAGGACGTACGCGCCGAACAGCACCAGCAACGTGAGCACCGCGATACCGATTTGGCTCAGCGCGATGAGCGACGCGATGTAGACGATGCTGTATTTGACGATTCGGGGGATGACGTTGACTTCCGGGAGCTTGACGCTCCGGAGGCGTTCGCTCACCAGCAGTTCCGCCTTGTCCGCGACGACGAACCCGACGATGAACACGAGCGCCGCGACGAACAACTGCGGTGTAAAGAGGATGATCTGCCAGAACAGTTGCGTGCTCAGCGGCAGTTCGGCCGTGTTGAGCGCGAGGAGAATCGTGACGCCGTAGATGAACCACGAGGTGAGACGCGCGATGAGCGAGACCGTCGTGGTTCCGAGGCTTCGGGCGGTGCGTTCGAACGGCGTTCCCTCGACGACCTCGGGGAGTCCGGCGGCCTTGAGGATGCGCATGTTCAACCGGCCGAGGAGATATCCCGCGATGCCGCCCGCGATGAGGATGAGGAGTGCGAGGACGATGCGGTACTCCTGTTGGAGGAGTACCTGCCAGTCCGCCGCCATCTAGTACGCCTCCGGGTCGAGTTCGAGGATGATTTCACCGCCCTTGAACGCCCTGACGAGTCCATCACTCTCCGAGAGGACGATGGCCGTCGCGTTCGTATCGCGGGTGATGGCACCGCCGGCCATGTGCCGTGCGCCGAGACCTTTCGGGATGTCCACGCCCTCCGCGGACGGTTCGAGGTAGCGGTACGCCGAGACTATCTTCCCCGAGTCGGAGATGACGAACGCGCCGTCGAGGCGGGAGAACTCCTTTAGCATGACGTTCACGATGGGGTCGCCGACGTGGACGTGACTCTTCTCGAAGGGGTTGTACGACAGCGGACGGGACTTGTTCATAACCTTGCCCGCGTCGCCGACGACGAACAGCGCGCCGACGGGTTTGCCCTTCTGTCCCTTCTTTCCGAGTTCGATGGCGACCTCGAACACGTCACGGATGACGCCGGGGTCGGCCCGCGAGTTGGCGAACAGGTCGTAGATCCCCGAGTGAACGTCCTCGTCGGCCCTGACGCGGGTGACGGTATCGATGCCGTCGCCGAACATGTTCGCGATGCACGTCAGTTCGTCGCCGTCCTCCGCGAGTCCGTGGTCTATCGCCCCTTCGATGCCGAATCGGATGCGGTCTTTGACGCTCTCGAACTCCAGCGGGAGTTCCACGAAGTTGCCCGCGCCGACGTTGTTGTCCGGCGCGACGACCACCACGTCGGTGTCGTTCAGGTCTGCGAACCGTTCGTAGTACGACCCGCTCGGAGAGAAGAGAAACACTGCGTCGACACCACCGACGAGGTCCTCCAGAAGTTCGCTCAGGGTAGCCATTACAGAAGGGCACTCAATCACCGAAGAAAAGGTTTGTGGGGGTATATGTCACCAGAAATCTCTTTTTGCGGACCTGTCTCCCATCGTTGAATGGAGATGTTAGTCCGATTTTGACCCAATTCGTGTTCGAACACTTACATACCCATGTCGGATGCGCGGTCGGGAACCGGCAAGTCGTTCGGTCGGACGCCGAGTAGTTCCGCCGCGTGGTCGAGCGCCATGTCGAATCCGTAGTACCGTTCGAGTTCCGGACTGTCCGCCGTCTCCCGGACTTTCAGCATTCCGTACCCTTCGCGGTTCTGGGCGACGGCCGCGGTTCGCCCCTTCCGGTCGAATTCGAGGACGCGTTCGTGATCTGTTTCGAAGTATCGTGCCGTGATGTCGTCCGAAGCGGTCATGAACGTCGCTTCGGAGGGGGTACAGTCGAAGCTATCGGTTCCAACCCGAAAGCCACGTGAGTCCCGCCGCCCCACACCCGCACATGACTCGCTGGCACCAGAGCGGCACCCGTCGGGACATGTGCATCCTCCTCGCCGAGGCCGGGGAACTCCGCGGCCAGAAACTGAAGACCCGGCTCGAATCGCACTATGACAAACAGCTTGACCCCAAGCGCTACTACGCCACCCTCGACCGACTCGTCGAGAGCGGCCACGTCGAAAAGCGCGTCGAGGGGCTGTACGACGTGTTCTCGCTGACGGACGCCGGGGAAGCGAGACTCCGCGAGCAGTTCGACTGGATGCGCGAGAAGGTCGAGGAGTGACGGGAGGGAATCGGAATTCGATGAATCAGACGCGGCCCCAACTTCCCGCGTGCCCTGGCCCGTAACGTTAACCCGGAATCCGACCGAACGCTCGACCATGATCACCGCAGACCGGATGGCCGCCGTGGACGAGAACGCCGAACACCTCGGGGTGCCCCGCAAGCAGTTGATGGAGTCGAGCGGGAACGCCATCGCCCGCCGCGTCCGCGAGATGGCGTCGCCGGGCGCGCGGGTCTGTATCGTCGCCGGACGGGGAAACAACGGCGGCGACGCCTTCGTCGCCGCGCGATTTCTCGACGAGTACGACGTGTCCGTCCTCCTGCTCGGTCGGGCCGAAACAATCGGCACCGACATCGCGCGGGAGAACTGGGACGCGCTCCACCGGGCCGAGTACGACACGACGGAAGTGAAAGACTCCGGCGCGTTCGAACTGCCCGACTGTGACCTCGTTATCGACGCCATGCTCGGAACAGGCGTGACGGGGGCGCTCCGGGAACCCGCCGCGACCGCCGCCCGAGCCATCAACGACGCGGACGCCGCCGTCCTCGCCGTGGACGTTCCCTCGGGCGTGAACGCCGATTCCGGCGAGGCCGAGGGCGTGGCCGTCGAAGCTGATGCGGTCGTCACGTTCCACGACATGAAACCCGGCCTCGCCGACCACGACGGCGACGTGACCGTGGCCGACATCGGCATCCCCGCCGCCGCGGAGCGGTTCGTCGGGCCGGGCGACCTCCGGAGCGTTCGCGGGGACGTCGGGGGGCGCGTGTTCGTCATCGGCGGCGGGCCGTTCACCGGCGCACCGGCGCTCGCGGCCCAGTCGGCGTTGCGGGCGGGCGCGGACCTCTCGTTCGTCGCCGCGCCGAACACCGTCGCGGGGGAGATTCAGGGCTACGCGGAGGACCTCATCGTCCAACCCTACGACGGCGACCGCCTGGCGCCCGAGCAGGTCGATGGCTTGGTCGAGACGGCCGAATCGTACGACGACACGGTTATCATCGGCCCCGGACTCGGCAACGCCGACGAGACCATCGACGCGGCGACGGACTTCCTCGAATCCTTCGAGGGTCGGGCGGTCGTGGACGCCGACGCGCTCCCCGCGATTCCCGGTCTCGACACGGACGCGACGCTGGTCTGTACGCCGAACCGGAAGGAACTGGCCGAGATGGGCGGCCCGGAAGCGGACGACTTGCGCGAGGTGACGGACGAAATCGAAGCCCTCGCGGACGACATCGGGCACGTCGTGCTGGCGAAGGGCGCGACGGACGTGATTTCGGACGGCGACCGAACGCGCGTCGTTCGAACGGGCAACACGGGCATGAAAGTGGGCGGCACGGGCGATCTGCTCGCCGGAATCGTCGCGGGGCTGTTCGGCACGACGGAGGCCTTCGACGCCGCGTGCGTCGGGTCGTTCGTCAATGGCCGGGCGGGCGACCTGCTCTACGACGAGCGATACGAGGGTCTGCTCGCGTCCGACATGCTCGAAACGATTCCGACCGCGATGTGGGGTGAGGACGATGCGTAAAAACGAGACGACCGACGAGGAACTGACGACGGACGAGGAATTGACCCACACGGACGACTCCGGCGAGGTGCAGATGGTGAACGTCGGCGGGAAACCCGACACGGCCCGCCGCGCGGTTGCGCGGGGCGAGATTCACCTTCAGCAATCGACCGTCGATGCGATTCGGGCGAACGACTTGAAGAAGGGCGACGTGCTGGCGACGGCCCGAATCGGCGCGGTACAGGCGGTAAAACACACGTGGGAGACGATTCCGATGTGCCACCAGATACCCATCACGAACGTCGATACCGACTTCGACGTGCGCGACGACCGCGTTGTCCTATCCGTGGCCGTTGAGACGACGGGCAAGACCGGATGCGAGATGGAGGCCCTGGAGGGCGTCACGACTGGGCTGAACGTCGTCTGGGACATGGTGAAGGCGGTCGAGAAGGACGACGACGGCGGGTATCCCGACACCGCGATTCGTGACGTCCGGGTGGTCGAAAAGGAAAAGCGACCGACGTGATTCGGCAAGGGTCTTTGCCGCTCGTTCACTACGGGTGACTGATGGCCCCCGTTCCGACGCGTCGGAGAACCGGGAACGAACGACCCCGGAGGAAGCGTTTTCGATACTCGGAAACGAGTTGCGAGTGGAAATCCTCCACGAGCTAGCCACGGAGGCTCGCTCCGAGGAGACGGTCGCTGGAGGTCCCGGCCTGACGTTTTCACAGCTCTACGAGCGCGTCGATGCGACGAACTCGTCGCGGTTCTCGTATCACTTGCAGAAGCTCACCGACACGTTCGTCCGCGAAACCGAAACCGGATACAAGCTGACGTACGCGGGTGACAAAATCGTGCGAACGATTCTCGCCGGGACGTACCACGAACGCCCCGAGTTCGAGCCGGTCGAACTCGACGGAATGTGTCCCAGTTGTCACGAGACGACGCTCCGAGCGACGTACGAGGAGGAGTCGCTGGTGGTTCGGTGTACGGCGTGCGAACTGCAACTGCTGTCGTTTCTGTTGTCCCCGGCACAGGCCAGGAATCGTACCCCGACGGAGATAATGCACAGCGCCAACCGGTACGTCCGCGACGAGTACTCGATGGCGCTCGACGGGGTTTGCTCCGAGTGTCTGGGACGTATGACGAATCGAATTCGACCGGGACGTGAGCCCGTACCGAAAACCCACCTCAGCGTCCACTCGTGCGAACAGTGTGGGTATCGTGTCACCGCCCCGGTCGAACTGTGTCTCGTCTATCACCCGGCGGTCGTCGCGTTCTACTGGGAGCACGGGACGGACATCCGGGACGAGTCCTTCTGGAAACTGTTCGAGTACATCAACTCCGACCGATGGCGGACGGAGTGTCTCTCCGCCGACCCGTACGAATTCAGGGTGACGATGACCGTCGGCGACGACGAACTCCGCGTCGAAGTGGACGAAACGCTGTCGGTGACGTCGGTGCGCGCGGTCGAGACGCGAGTTATAAACGACGAAACTTCGTGACAATCCGCGAGCAAAAGATTCGTTGAGCCATCGCCGATTCGTTCCGTTCGAGCGAGGCGGAATCTCCACGACGGATAAAGGTAGCACAAAGAATTTTTAGTTGGTTTGCTGTTAGAGTGCCGACAAATCGGAACAGGTATCCCCGTCCGAGCACCGTTCCGTCGGTAACGCGATGACTGCTATCCAAACGGAATCCCTGACGAAGCGGTTCGGCGATGTAGTCGCCGTCTCAGCGCTCGATTTGACCGTCGAGAAGGGCGAGATATTCGGCTTCCTCGGACCGAACGGGTGCGGGAAATCGACGACCATCAACATGGTTCTGGATTACGTCCGACCGACGGAGGGACGTGCGACCGTGCTCGGGTACGACGCCCAGCGGGAACCGAAGGCGATTCACGAACGCATCGGCATCCTTCCCGACGCGTTCGACCTCTACGGGCGACTCTCCGGGCACAAACACGTTCAGTTCGCCATCGACTCCAAGGGGACGGGCGAGGACGTGGACGACATCCTCGAACGCGTCGGTCTCTCGGCGGATGATGCGGCCCGTCCCGCCGGCGATTACTCGAAGGGAATGCGCCAGCGCCTCGCGCTCGATATGGCGCTGGTCGGTGACCCCGAGTTGCTGATTCTCGACGAACCCTCGTCGGGTCTGGACCCGCACGGCGTCCGCGAGATGCGCCAAATCATCCAGCGGGAGGCCGACCGCGGTACGGCCGTGTTCTTCTCCAGCCATATCTTGAGCCAAGTCGAGGCGGTCTGTGACCGCGTGGCCATCATGGACGACGGCGAACTCGTCACCGTCGATACCATCGACGGACTTCGAAGGGCGGTGGGTTCGGGCGCGACCATGGAACTGACCGTGAGCGCGACGCCGAGCGTCTCGTTCGACGACATCGACGGCGTGACGAACGCGACGATAGACGGGACCGTCGTCACGGTCACGTACACCGATTCGAGGGCGAAGGCGAAGGTGATAAACCGCGTCGAGGCGGCGGGCGTCACCGTCGCCGACGTCACGATGGAGGAATCCTCGCTCGAAGACCTCTTCGAGGTCTACACGAACCACGCCGACGAGTCGCACGTCGATGCGGAGGTGTCGTCGTGAGCGTCCTCGTCGTCGCGCGCAAGGACTTCGAGGACGCGGTTCGCTCCAAGACGCTGTGGGCGATAACGGCGCTCTTCGTCCTGTTCACCAGCGGAACGGTGTACGCGCTCGACCAGGTGATGGAGTTGAACAACACGTCGGCGCTCCAGATGCTCACCCTCCCGGCGGGGCTGATAATTCCCATCACGGCGCTCGTGGCCGCGTACCTCGCCATCGCGGGCGAACGCGAGTCGGGGAGCATCAAACTCCTGCTCGGCCTGCCACACACCCGACTGGAGGTCCTGCTCGGGAAACTCCTCGGACGAACCGCCGTCGTCACCGTCGCCATCGGCGGCGCGTTCGTCGTCACAGCGGGCGTCCTCGCCGCGTTATACGGCACCGTCTCGCTGACCGACTACCTCTCGTTGCTCCTCCTGACCGCGCTGTTCGGCGCGGTGTTCGTCAGTATCGCCGTCGGAATCTCCGCGGCGACCGCGACCCGGGCGCGAGCGATGGCCGCCGCCGTCGGGGTGTTCGTCACGTTCCAAATTCTCTGGGATTACGTTCCGATGGGAATCTACTACCTCGTCGAAGGAGCGATACCGGGCGGAGGACCGCTTCCGGCGTGGTACTTCTTGGTTCTGACGCTGAATCCGAAGAATGCCTACACGTCGGCGTCGGGGCTCTTTTTCCCGAAGGCGCAAGCGACGTCGTTCGCGGCGCGCGTCATCGGCGACCCACCCTTCTACCTCGACGCGTGGTTCGGGCTGGTCGTTCTGGCGCTCTGGTTCGTCCTGCCCGCGGCGCTCGGCTACCTCCGATTCCAGCGCGTCGACCTCGGGTGACGGGACTCACACGGTCGCCGAATCCGGGTCCTCGGCGGGGGAAACGTACTCCATCCCCCAGTCGCGCATGGCGAGGATGACGGGTTCCAGCGATTCGCCGGTCGCGGTCAGCGAGTACTCGACGCGGACCGGTTTGTCGTTCACGATTTCGCGGTTCACGAGCCGCTTTTCCCCCAAGTCGTCCAAGCTGTCGGACAACACCTTGCTCGAAATTCCGTCCACCTCCTCTTTGAGTGCGTTGAAGCCGAGGGGACCGTTCACCAGCAGTCGATGGACGATGACGGGGTGCCACTTCTTTCCGACGAGGGTCGCCGTCGCGGTGATCGGACACCACTCCTCACCGGCACACCACATCGTCAATCGTTCGGGTTCGTCGCTCATACGGCGAGGTAGGAAGTCGGCCGCTAAAAAGTTACGTTACGAAATCGACTTACCGAAGGTAACCGTATGGTCGGGCTTTCACGGGCAAAACGCGATTTCGTGAGCACCGCGGCGAGAGCCCTGCACGCAACGGTTTCAGATGGAGAATGTACGCATAATCGAAAGGTTCTCGTTCGACCGTCGCCTATCGAACAGTGGAGAATCATGGTACTGGGTAACACTTATCACTGACCGGTTGCTACCGGGTATTGGAGAGTAAGTCGATAACGACAGACAACCGAATCGCATGACCACGAGCACGCACGAAGCAGACGATTCCCGACGGGACCGGGACGACGACCGATACGCCGAACTCGAAGTGCAGGACGACGCAGTCCTCATTTACGACCAGAAGAATCACACGGCATGGATTTGCTCGAACGGCGCGGTATCGTTATATTCGATGCTTTAGGCCGACGGCGCGGCGGTCAGGTCGCTCGCTTTCGACCGTGACTGCTGAACGATGGACGGACGGGCCTCGAACTCCACGACCACTTCGTCGTCGGTGTACGTCACGTCCTCCACACGAGCATGGTCGTGAACCCACGAAACGACGCTCATCGTTTCGTCGGTCATCGGCATGACCAACCGTTCGAACTCCCACGCGGGCAGTTCGATGTCGATCCGCCGTTTCAGTTCCTCGATGTCCACCCCTTCCTTGCCGCTGATAGCCACCGGACTCGGCGCGAGCGCCGACAGCGCCCGCCGCTTCTCTTCGAGTTCCTCGTCGCTCACGGCGTCTATCTTGTTCAACACGGTGACGATGGGTGCCTGATTGCGCTCGTACAGCGTGTCGTGGCAGGTGACGAGTTTTTCCCGGATGTCGTCTATCGGCTCGCTCACGTCCACGACCAGCAACACGAGGTCGGCGTAGTACACCGCGTCCAACGTCGATTTGAACGACTCCACCAACCAGTGCGGCAGGTCGCTGATGAACCCGACCGTATCCGTCACCAGCACGTCACGCCGCTCGATGTCGGCCTTTCGGGTCGTGGTGCCGAGCGTCGTGAACAGGCGGTCTTCGGCCTCCGCCGTGGGGTCCAAGTCGGGGTGTAACTCGTCGTTCTCGCCGATTTCCAACTCCGCCGCGAGTCGCTGGAGGAGCGTGGATTTCCCCGCGTTCGTGTATCCGGCGAGCGCCACGAGGTCGAATCCCGACTCGCGGCGTTTCTGTCTGCGGTCTGCCTCCTTGTCGGCGATGACGTCGAGTTCGTCCTTGATTCGGCTTATCTGGTCCTTGATGTCCTGTTCGTGGCTCTCGTCGTACTCTCCGAGCCCCATGAATCCCGGCCGCTCGTCGCGTTTTGCGAGACTCGTCTTCGCCTCGACGCGCGGCAACTCGTAGCGGAGTTCGGCCAACTCGACCTGCAACTGCGCCTTGCGCGTCTGGGCGCGCTGCCCGAAGATTTCGAGGATGAGCCGGAATCGGTCGATGACCCGCGTGCCGTCCGGCAGTCGCTGGCCGAGATTGTACGTCTGATACGGCCCGAGTTGGTTGTCGAAGATGACCACCCCGGCGCCCCGTTCCGTGACGGTGGCCGCGAGTTCCGCGACTTTCCCTTCGCCGAACTGGTACGCGGCATCTTCCTCTCTGGATTGCGTGACTTCCGCGGCGACGTCGTAGCCCGCGGCGCGAGCCAACTCGGCCAGTTCGTCGATGGAAGCTGTTCCGTCGTCTACCCGTTTTGCAAGTATCGCTTTCATAGGAGTAGTTTGCGGGCGGCGTACGCGGCGTGGTGTGCGGCCTGCACGGTTTCACGTTCGGCTATGCTCTCGACGTACTTAAAATCAGGTTCGAGATACTGTTCGACCATCCACACCGGTTCCTCGTAGAATTCGCCCCGTTCGGCGACGATGGGTTCCGCCGACGGGTCGGGGAGGTCAGAAACCGCCTCGGCGACGACCCCCGTCGTCGCCGAAAGCGTCGGTTCGTGGTGGCTGACCGCGAACCCCATCCCTTGAACGCTGTGAAGTCGCGTCGTGCCGACCGTCGCGTGGACCGCGGCGGCGACCATCAGGTATTCGCCGTCCTCCTCGTGGCGACCGCTGATGTCGATACCCACCACGTCAGCCGTGCCGACTCTTCACCTTGATTCGTGCCGCGTTTCCGTGCACGTGCGCCCGTAGGGCACCGAGGTTCTTGAATCTCCCGCTGGATGCGTCGGTCGAAACGACGGCGGGAACCGCCACCGACCTCGTGAAAGTGACGGCAGTTATTTCTCCCCGCGAACGCCAGTTGGAGACATGCGAGATGCGTATCTGGTCGGCGCGGCCCAGACGGATTTCGGGTCGTTCCCCGACGAAAGCTATCGGTCGCTGTTCCGCACCGCCTTCGAGGCGGCCCGCGACAGCGTTCCGGCGGGCATCGACCCGGACGACGTGGACGAGGCGGTCGTCGGCACGCTCGGCGTCGGCGGGCGACAACTCGGCCTGTCCGGGCCAGCCGTGACCGAACACGTCGGACTCGACGGAATCCCGTGTACCCGCGTCGAGAACGCCTGTGCGGCGAGCGGCTACGCCGTCCGGCAGGCCGTGCAGGCCGTCAAGAGCGGCATGGCGGACGTCGTTCTCGCGGGCGGCGTCGAAATCATGACCGACACGTCGAGCGACGCGACGAAGTACTGGCTCGGCGTCTCCGGGGAAACCGAGTGGGAGCGACTCTCGGGAACCACGTTCGCGGGGTCTACGCCCAGATGGCCGACGCGCACATGGAAAAGTACGGCACGACGGCCGAACACCTCTCCCGCGTCGCGGTCAAGAACCACGCCAACGGCGCGAAAAACCCGCACGCCCACCTCGGCTTCGAGTGCTCCCTGGAGGATGCGATGAACGCCCAAGTCGTCGCGGACCCGCTGACGCTCTATCACTGCTGTCCGACGACCGACGGCGCGGCGTGCGCCATCGTCGCCAGCGAGGACGTGGTGGACGAGTACACCGACGATCCCATCCGAATCGCGAGCGTCGGCGCGGCCAGCGATCGCGTGGGACTCTTCCAGCGCGACACCTACACCTCCGTTCCGGCGTCCCGCGAGGCCGCCCAGTCCGCCTACGAGATGGCAGGCGTCACGCCCGAGGACATCGACTTCGCCGAGGTGCACGACTGTTTCGCCATCGCGGAACTGCTCGCCTACGAGGACCTCGGCTTCTGTGAACCCGGCGAAGCGGGCGAGTTCGTCGCCTCCGGCGCGACCGAACTCGGCGGCGAGCGCCCCGTCAACACGTCCGGCGGACTCAAATCGAAGGGCCACCCCATCGGTGCGACCGGGGCCGGACAGATGGTCGAGGCGTACAAACAACTCTCCCGGACGGCGGGCGACCGGCAGGTCGAAGGCGCGACGCGCGGCCTGACCCACAACGTCGGCGGGAGCGGCGGTGCCGCGGTCGTCCACGTGCTCGAAAAGGAATCGGAGGTGGAGACATGACGGGCGACGAAACGATGCCGGATATCGCCGCTGTCGGTGCCTACGCCCCTCGGTTCCGAATCTCGGCCGACGAGTTCGCCGAGGCGTGGGGGAAGTTCCACGCCGCCGGAGTGAACGAGAAAGCCGTCCCGGACGCCGACGAGGACGCCCTGACGATGGCCTACGAGGCCGCGACGCTGGCGCTCGACGCCGCCGGGAACCCGGACGTTTCCTTCCTCGCGTTCGCTTCTACCACCCCGCCGATGGCAGAAGAGGACGTGACTGCCCGACTCGGTGGGATGCTCGACGTACCGTCTGACGCGACGCGGCACGTGTTCACGGGAAGCACCCGCGCCGGAACGCGGGCGCTCGTCGCCGGACTCGCGGCGGGACCGTGGGACGACGGCGTTGGGGTGGTCGTCGCCGCGGATGCTCCCCGCGGCGAACCGGATTCCGCGGAAGACCACGCGGCGGGTGCGGGCGCGGCGGCCCTCGTCCTCGCCGCCGACGGTCCCGTCAGCATCCGCGAACGGGCCGAGTACGCCGCCGAATTCCCCGGCACGCGCTTCCGGGCCACCGGCGACGAGAACGTCGAGGGATTGGGCGTCACGAGTTACGACAGGGAAGCGTTCTCCGAGACGCTCGCCGGGGCGGTCGGGCGATTGGACGCGGACGTCGGGGACGTGGACGCCGCGGCGGTACAGGCCCCGAACGGCAAACTCCCCTACCGGGCCGCGGGCGCGCTCGGCGTCGGTATCGACGAGATTCGGGCGGGTGCGCTCGTCCACGAACTCGGCGACACCGGCGCGGCGAGCGTCCCGTTGAGCCTCGCCAAATCCCTCGCGGACGGCGGTGAGCGTATCCTCGCCACCTCGTTCGGCAGCGGTGCGGGCGCGGACGCGCTCGTGCTCGAAACGACGGGCGACGTTCCCGTCTCGACGGCGCTCGACGGCGACGAACCGGTTTCCTACGCGGAATACCTCCGACTGCGCGGCGACCTCACCTCCGGCCCGCCGAGCGGCGGTGGTGCCTACGTCAGCGTGCCGTCGTGGCGGCGCACGCTCGACCAACGACATAGACTGCTCGCCGGGAAGTGCCCCGACTGCGGCGCGCTGAACTTCCCGCCGGAGGGCGCGTGCAACGGCTGTCACTCCTTGGTCGAGTACGAGACGGTGACACTCACCGGCGAAGGGACGGTGGAAGCCGTGACGACAATCTCGCAGGGCGGTGCGCCGCCGGAGTTCGCGGAACAGCAGGCCAAGTCGGGCGACTTCGACGTGGCGGTCGTCGCCCTCTCGGGACCGGACGGCGGCGAAGCGAGCGTCCCAGCGCAGGTGACGGGGACTGCCCCCGGAAGCCTCGAAATCGGCGACGCCGTGGAGACGACGATGCGCCGCATCTACACGCAGGAAGGCGTGACGAGGTATGGGTTCAAAATTCGACAGCTCTCGGACAAATTTTGAGCGGGAAGCACGGCGCTACTCACGGTGGATAGAAATCTCGGCGATAAATTTTAAATGAAAAACAGAAACGGACAGTCGAACTCGGACCAATCGGTTCGACAGATAGATACCGAAGCTGCTACGTCGAACGAAATTAGGAACGGTATTCGAGCGGTATGTGGACTCACGGCTCCGATATGCGACGTCGGAAGAAATGCTGTCTCGTGTACCCATACCCGAGACAATTAACCGATTTCACGGGTACGATAAAAGCTTTCTTTAAACGGTCGTCGTTGAGATATGTTCGTTCGAGGCGAACGATGGTGGACTGAGTGTCGTCGTGGTCGGAGAGTCCCGAACCGAGGACGGAGAAAAACGCTTTTCGTGGGTCCGCACGCGTTTTTGTACGATGAAGGTAGGCGTACTCGGAGCGGGGACGATGGGTCACGGAATCGCACAGGTGACGGCGATGGCGGGCCACGACGTGACGCTCCGCGACATCGAACGGGAGTTCGTGGAGAACGGCATCGAGAGCATTGAGGCGAACCTCCAGGGCGGCGTCGAGCGCGACAAGGTTTCGGAAGCCGAGAAGGACGCCGCGCTCGACCGGATTTCCGGCACGACCGACCTCGAAGAAGCGGTCGGCGACGCCGATTTGGTGGTCGAAGCGGTGCCCGAGAAGATGGAAATCAAGCGCGAGACGTTCGAGGACGTTGCGGCGTTCGCGTCCGACGACGCCATCATCGCGTCGAACACCTCCTCGCTCTCGCTGACCGAAATCGCCAGCGCGTTGGACGACCCGACGCGGGCCATCGGACTGCACTTTTTCAATCCGGTGCACATCATGAAGCTGGTCGAAATCGTGATTCCCGAGCAGGCCGACCGCGAGACGGTCGATTTCGCCGCGGAGTTCGTGGAGGGCATCGACAAGGTGGGCGTCGAAGTCAACGACTCGCCCGGATTCGCCTCCTCGCGTCTGGGCGTCGCGCTCGGCGTCGAGGCCATTCGCATGGTCCAGGAGGGCG
Source organism: Haladaptatus sp. W1 (assembly GCF_001723155.1). Lineage (NCBI taxonomy): Archaea > Methanobacteriati > Methanobacteriota > Halobacteria > Halobacteriales > Haladaptataceae > Haladaptatus > Haladaptatus sp. W1. Next base: position 3,228 of record NZ_MEIH01000346.1, on the reverse strand, counting down.
TGGCGAGTCCGCGCGACATCGACACGGCGATGGAACTCGGCTACAACCACCCGATGGGTCCCATCGAACTCGGCGACGTGGTTGGACTCGACGTCCGCCTCGGAATCCTCGAACACCTCCGCGAGGAACTGGGCGAGCGGTTCCGCCCGCCGCAGATTCTCCGGCAAAAGGTGCGCGCCGGGAAGCTCGGCAAGAAGACCGGCGAGGGATTCTACGTGTGGGAGGACGGCGAAATCGTGGGGGTCTCCGGCGAAAGCCGAACGGCTCGTCAGTCGGGGTCTGACGGCGCTTCGGGCGAAATGGAGGACGAGAACCGATGACCGACGACGAAACGCCCGGCAGTCCCGCACAGGTCGCACACGAGTGTGAGACGGTCGATTTCGACGTCGAGGAGCACGTCGGAACGGTCACGCTGAACCGCCCCGACGCCCGCAACGCGCTGAATGCGCAACTGCGCGCCGAACTCAAGGACGTGCTCGATGCCGTCGAGGCGTCCTCGGACGTCCGCGTCGTCGTGCTCACGGGCGCACCGGAGGCGAAAGCGTTCGTCGCCGGGGCCGACGTAACGGAACTCCGGGAGCGGGATGCACACGAGCAGCGCGAAGCGAGCAAGCGACCGCGCGTCTACGAGTACGTGGACGACCTCGAAAAGCCGGTCATCGCGGCCATCAACGGTCACGCGCTCGGCGGCGGATGCGAACTCGCGCAGGGCTGTGACGTGCGCATCGCACACGAACGTGCGAAACTCGGGCAACCCGAGATCAACCTCGGCATCATGCCCGGCGGCGGCGGCACGCAACGACTCGCGCGGTTGGTCGGTGAGGGGCAGGCCATGCGGTTGATTCTCTCCGGGGAAATCATCGACGCGGAGGAGGCATACGACATCGGGCTCGTGGACGAAGTGTGCGCCGACGACGAGTTCGAGGACCGCGTGTACGAACTCGCGGGACGGATGGCCGACAAAAGCCCGACGGCGCTCGAACTGGCGAAGAAGGCGGTCAAAGCAAGCAGTCGGATGGACTTGGAGGCGGGCATCGAGTACGAGGCCGAACTGTTCGCCCTGTTGTTCGCCTCCGAGGACAAAAACGAGGGTATCGACGCCTTCCTCGAAGACCGCGACCCCGAGTGGCAAGAGCGGTAGTTACGGCCCACCGATGAGCGTCGCTCGCTCGCGGTAGGTTTCGAACACGTCTTTCGCCCACGCCATCGCGTCGGAGGTGTCGTTCGTGAGGAGACCGCGGAGTTCACCCCGGTCGTCGTAGACGACGAGGCTGACGCCATCCCGTTTCCCTTCGGTGACGATGAGACCGAACGGAAGCGTCGTGTCTAGCTCCCAAATCGAGACCTGGTTCGACGCCAGTGCTTCGTTCAACCGCTCGCCGTAATCGGTGATGAGATATTCGACGACCGGACGTTCGAGCACCAACTCGGCGGCCATCCCCTCACCGACGGTGCGGTCGTGAAACAGTTCGACGTACTGCGGAAGTGCGACGGGCGAGATACCCAACACCCGGTCGGCATCGGAAACCATCTCCTCGAAATATCGGAGAGGATGGTTCGGTGCGTGTCGTTCGGCGAAAATCGTCGTGGCGTCTTCGACGAGTTCGATGGACACCCTCGAATCGTTCGGGAGAACCGAGAGCAGTTCTCGGGTTCGATTGACGTCCTCGGCGACGCTTCGAAACGCGCCGTACTCGGATTCGAGCATCCGCCCCGCGAGGGTCAACGCGAGACCCTCGTCGGTTCGTTCGACGAGTTCGTACTCGTGGAGTTCCCGAACCGCTTTGTAAACCGTCGAGCGGGACACGTCGAGTTCGTCCCTGAGATGTCGTTTCGGTATCGGCCCCGACGCGAGAGCGGTGAGAAATCCGGCACGCTTGACGACTGTCGAAAGCAACACGTCCGGACGCTCACCAGAATCGTTCATACTCATCCATCGATTCTTCTCCTCCCTTAAAAAGGTGTTTTTAAAAAACAGTAACAATTATAAACATCGGTTAGTTTTCGAGACGGGTTTTCGACTTCGAACCTCGTTTGGTTAATTAAAGTAATAATCATCTAGTATTATTATTCAATCGTTCGGACTCGGTTCGGACACCGGTCCCCGCTACGTGTAGGCCCGACACTCCCCGTCGCCGGACTACCTGACTGCAAGGAGGGAGAAATGGTTACGAACACACATACGAACCACCACGACGACACATGCGTTTCATCGACAGCGGAACTGTTCTCGATCTACGGACACCATCGGCGACGTATCGCCCTCCGTTATCTGAGATTCCGGTGGAGATTCCGGCGGTGACTCTGGCGGAGATTCCGGTGGAGATTCCGGCGGTGACTCTGGCGGAGATTCCGGTGGAGATTCCGGCGGTGACTCTGGCGGAGATTCCGGTGGAGATTCCGGCGGAGATTCCGGTGGTGACTCTGGCGGAGATTCCGGTGGAGATTCCGGCGGTGACTCCGGTGGTGACACTGGGGACGACCAGGACGACCGCTGTTGATCCCTGTAATCCTGGTCTGACGCTTCAAACTCTCTGTTCTTCTCTGCTGTTTCAGCCGTTCACTTCGTGAGCGAAAACCACGGATATATTACTCGTTCGAACGTTCGCTTAACCGTTCGATGTTCGAACCCATGGTCGCAGAGGTACGCCTCTATCCCCTCCGTTGAATTCCGTCTCTCACGTTCGATTCCGTACGGATTTGAAGAATAAATTCGGGTGAATTACTCGTAGTAGGCTTTATGTTCGACGACCTCGGCGAAGGCGACGTTAGGAGTGACGTTGGTGATTTCGACGGTGACTCGGTCGCGTTTCTCTGTGTCGGGTACGATGATCACGTAGCCATTATCGATGCGGGCGATGCCATCGCCTTTCTCGCCGACACCATCGATATCGACTGTTCGGTGGTCGCCCTCTTCGACTGGGGCCGCCGAATGGCTCGACTGTCGATTGTGATTCTGTTCCTGGTGTGTCGAGGGTGCTGTCTCTGGTTCTGTACTATCCGCTGATGACGGATGTTTCAGAATACCCACGCGGTATGCGGCATCTGGTTGGATGTCTCCATCCACAACTTCACGGGTCGGCACAGTAAGCGTGTATGACCCATCCTCTGCTTCAATTTTGCCGCTGAAAACACAGCGTAGTTCGTCGGGTATCTCCATCTGTCCGTTTCATTATCCCGAGAATATAAGAATCTGTGTTTGTGTCTATCGCTAGAGACGACAATACG
>NZ_MEIH01000345.1:0-9278 GCF_001723155.1 Haladaptatus sp. W1 | reverse complement strand
CTTCCGTGTTCGGGATGGGTACGGGTGTCGCCCTGTCGCTCTGGCCGCCTTAACGTCAACTCACGGAATCGAACCGTGACAGGGATACCAATCGTTGATGGTTCGAACGAACCGTAATGTACGTGCAATCCAGTATACGCCTGGACTCACACACGAGAGTGCGTGTGAAACCAGTATGCGGTATGATTGTGTGGCGTCGATCTGTTAGTACTCGCGGACTGAACGCCTCGTTGCCTCGGCGCGTACATCCCGAGCCTATCGAACTCGTCTTCTACGAGTGATCTCGGTGATACTTCTTTTCCAAGTGGGTTTCGAGCTTAGATGCGTTCAGCTCTTACCCCGTGGTGCGTAGCTGCCCGGCACGCGCCCTCTCGGACGACCGGTACACCAGTGGCACCCATTCGTAGTTCCTCTCGTACTATACGAACGTTCTCGTCAAGTATCGTAACACCCCCAATAGATAGCAGCCGACCTGTCTCACGACGGTCTAAACCCAGCTCACGACCTCCTTTAATAGGCGAACAACCTCACCCTTGCCCGCTTCTGCACGGGCAGGATGGAGGGAACCGACATCGAGGTAGCAAGCCACCGGGTCGATATGTGCTCTTGCCGGTGACGACTCTGTTATCCCTAAGGTAGCTTTTCTGTCATCAATGGGCCGCAACAAGCAGCCTCATTGGTTCGCTAGACCACGCTTTCGCGTCAGCGTCCCTCGTTGTGTAGGACACTGTCAGACTTCCTTTTGCTCTTGCGCTCTTCCTCGGGTCTCCGACCCGAGTGAGGAAATCTTGGGGCGCGCTCGATATCTTTTCGAGCGCGTACCGCCCCAGTCAAACTGCCTGGCTACCGGTGTCCTCCGCCAGGAGTGAGGGTCGCAGTCACTACCGGGTAGTATTTCACTGATGCCTCGGTGATCCGCTAGCGCGGATACCTGTGTAGCGGCTCCTACCTATGTCTGCACAGTAGCGACCACGTCCCAGCGACAGCCTGCAGTAAAGCTCTATAGGGTCTTCGCTTCCCCTTGGGGGTCTCCAGACTCCGCACTGGAATGTACAGTTCACCGGGCCCAACGTTGGGACAGTGACGCTCTCATTGATCCATTCATGCAAGCCGCTACTGAAGCGGCAAGGTACTACGCTACCTTAAGAGGGTCATAGTTACCCCCGCCGTTAACGGGTCCTTCGTCCTATTGTACTAGGTGTTCAGATACCCGCACTGGGCAGGATTCAGTGACCGTACGAGTCCTTGCGGATTTGCGGTCACCTATGTTGTTACTAGACAGTTGGAGCGTCCGAGTCACTGCGGCCTGCTCTTATACAGAGCAGGCATCCCTTATCGCGAACTTACGGGACTAACTTGCCGAATTCCCTAACGTCGGTTGCTCCCGACAGACCTTGGCTTTCGCCGCCAGAGTACCTGTGTCGGATCTCGGTACGATTAACACACTCGTCTTTTCACGGGCTCCGGGTACCACCAACTTTCGCTATCCCGCCATTCATCCGCTTCCTGCCATTACGGCTTCCACGGATTTTGACGGTTCGACCGGGCGAGGGCCCGGCTTGATGTTTCCTGAAGCGTCGACTTTTAATGGTGTTAGCACTGGAATATTAACCAGTTTCCCTATTGTCTCATTCGAATTACGGTGAGACTTAGGATCGGCTAACCCTCAGCTGATCAGCATTGCTGAGGAACCCTTACTCATAAGGTCGTCGGGGGTCTAACCCGACTAACGCTGCTACTATGGCCAGGATTTTCGATACTGAACGGTCCACACGAACTCTCGCCCATGCTTCCACCCATCCAGAATGCCAACCTACTAGATCGCTCGGTCAAGAGCGCTGCCAGGTCTCGGTGATGAACTTGAGCCCCGATCATTTTCGGCGCCGCAAACCTCGGCCGGTAAGCTGTTACGCTGTTCTTAGAGGGTAGCTGCTTCTAAGCTCACCTCCCGGCTGTTTAGGGCTTGCGACCACCTTCAATCGCACTTAGCTCATACTTTGGGACCTTAACCCGGCTCTGGGTTGTCTCCCTCACGGTACACAGGCTTACCCCGCGCACCGGATTCCTCGCGTCAACGGCGTCCGTAGGTTTGGAGTTTGACAGGGAGGCCGACTCCTCTCGGAGGCGGTTCTCCCAATCGGTCGCTCTACCCCACGAACTACCTTAGCGAAGGTCATGCTTCGACATGTTTCGGTTGGAACCAGCTGTTGCCGGATTCGATGGGCCTTTCACCCCTACACATAAGTCACGAGAGGGTATTGTAGGACACCAACTCTAACAGACCTCCACGTGGCTTTCGCCACGCTTCGTCTTGCTCATGCGTAGATCATCCGGTTTCGGGTCGTATCCAGTTGACTCCCCGCCCTTGAAGACGGTGGCCCTCACGCAAAGCGCTGCGGCCGTATTGGTTTCCCTGTGCCTGCCTCGATACTCGAGTTAGGCTCGCCAATTAGATACACTCCCTGGCTCGTTTTTCAAAACGTACGACAGAACACCGGCTCCCACCGATTCCTACTGCGGGCTTGCGCCCGGGTCGTTTTTCGGTGGGCCTTTTGTGCCCTGTCGCTCCATCGCCACCTGAGTTCAGGCCCTATTGCACCTCCCTTTTCGGGGTGCTTTTCAGCGTTCGTTCACACTACTTGTTCGCTATCGGTCTCGAGTCGTATTGAGTCTTCGCGGTCGTTGCCCGCGACATTCACAAGGGATTTCCGACCCCTGCTACTCGGGAGCTGACGCACATCGTACTGATTCTCATTACGGGATTGTCACCCTGTTTCATGCTCCGTTCCAGGAGACTTCATGAGACGGTTCCGATGATGAATGTCAGTCCATACACCACATTGCCCGTGAGGGCTTCGGTTTGGACTTTGTCGTGTTCACTCGCCGTTACTAGCGACATCGCGTTTGCTTTTTGTTCCTGCCGATACTGAGATGTTTCAGTTCTCGGCGTTCCCCATTGCGCGAGGCAATTGCGGGGGGATTCCCATTCGGAGATCTGTAGTTCTTGGCCTCCGTGCGGCTTCCTACAGCTTTTCGCAGCTTGGCACGTCCGTCGTCGGCGCTCGAGCCGAGCCATTCACCAGGTGGCACAGTAGCCACGTTGGAATAACTTGGTTTCACTGTTAACTCACGATATGTGAGTCCAGTGGACGTCTGGATTGCACGTACATACGGTTGTCATTACACGACACGGTGGTCGCCGAGTGCGTGTATCGAACCCTTCCCAACCGCGTTTTCACGGGTTGGTGCATCGGTTTGTTGGGGATAGTTCGTTTCGTCGCCCACTACTTAAGGGGCACGATTCGAACCGTCCCACGTGACGGCCTTCCACGGGAGTCGAACCCGCGAACCGCTGTCGAACAGCGGCGCTCACCAACGAGCGAAGGCTACTCCCCCAAGAGGGAGAGATTGGGACTAGCCTTGGTAGTTCAAAGGTGCCTCGTCGGAAGACGAGTGCTGTCCCGGCGTGTGTGCCAGTTCGTCAACGAAGTTGACGAGTTAAGGTGGGTTGGGCACGTCGGCCCAATCCCGGTCTTTAGGAGGTGATCCAGCCGCAGATTCCCCTACGGCTACCTTGTTACGACTTAAGCCCCCTTGCGAAGCCCAGATTCGACCATCGCCTGATGGCCTCATCCGGACCTCACTCGGGTGCTTTGACGGGCGGTGTGTGCAAGGAGCAGGGACGTATTCACCGCGCTCTGCTGAAGCGCGATTACTACCGAATCCAGCTTCATGAGGACGAGTTTCAGTCCTCAATCCGAACTACGATCGAGTTTCGGAGATTAGCGCCCCCTCTCGGGGTTGCAACCCATTGTCTCGACCATTGTAGCCCGCGTGTAGCCCAGCACATTCGGGGCATGCTGACCTACCGTTGCCCGTTCCTTCCTCCGCTTTGGCAGCGGCAGTCCTCCTAATGTACCCAGCCACCACAAGGGTGCTGCTGGCAATTAGGAGTGCGGGTCTCGCTCGTTGCCTGACTTAACAGGACGCCTCACGGTACGAGCTGACGGCGGCCATGCACCTCCTCTCAAAAGCTCTAGTAAGCTCATCACACTGACTGTCACAGCTATTGTCGATGCTGGTGAGATGTCCGGCGTTGAGTCCAATTAAACCGCAGGCTCCTCCGGTTGTAGTGCTCCCCCGCCAATTCCTTTAAGTTTCATCCTTGCGGACGTACTTCCCAGGCGGCTCGCTTACGTCTTCACTGTGGCACAGCACAGGCTCGTAGCCTGTGCCACACCTAGCGAGCATCGTTTACAGCTAGGACTACCCGGGTATCTAATCCGGTTCGTGACCCTAGCTTTCGTCCCTCACCGTCGGGTCCGTCCTTCCAAGGTGCTTTCGCGATCGGTGGTCCGTCTAGGATTACAGGATTTCACTCCTACCCCAGACGTACCCCTTGGATCTTCCGGCCCCAAGCCAGCGGGTTTCCGCCGGACGCCTGCTCGTTGAGCGAGCAGATTTCCCGACGGACCTGTCTGGCCGGCTACGGACGCTTTAGGCCCAATAAAATTGGTCATCACTTGAGCTGCCGGTATTACCGCGGCGGCTGGCACCGGTCTTGCCCAGCTCTTATTCGTGTACCACCTTACGATACACAAAAGCGAGGACGTTATGCCCTCGCACTTGGAGTTCCCTTATCGCACTGTCGTGCAGTGTAAAGTTTTCGCGCCTGCTGCGCCCCGTAGGGCCTGGATTCTTGTCTCAGAATCCATCTCCGGGCTCTTGCTCTCACAACCCGTACCGATTATCGGCACGGTGGGCCGTTACCCCACCGTCTACCTAATCGGCCGCAATCACATCCTATGGCACCGGAGCGTTTCCAGCTCCACGCATTCCAGCGATGGAGCCTTATTCCGAATTAGCCTCAGTTTCCCGAGGTTATTCGAATCCATAGGGTAGTTTGATCACGTGTTACTGAGCTTTCCGCCACGAGTCTAAACTCGTGCAACTAGCATGGCTAAATCGAACTCCAATAGCAATGACCTCTGGCAGGATCAACCAGAATGTCGCTGAACACAAGGTTCAGCGTATAGGCGGAGACACTCTCAAAGAGAGTGTATCACATATCACACGTTCGGGACACCACATCGAATGACCGACAAGGTGTCACCGAACTACCAAGGCTAACATCAGATTCCATCATATACGGCTGACCGCAGGGGTGGAATCCTCATTTCCTTCGGACTTGAGTAGAGGCGAGGAAGGGTATTAAACCCTTCGAACCTCGTTTGTCCGAGATTGTGAGACGAGTTGAACGCCCCACAGATCGCGTCTGTGTCTTTCTTCGCGTTTGTATCCTGACGACCCTATCATATAAGGGCGTCGGATTTCGCCCGCCCCCGGCCGGTTGTGGGCCGGAGGCGCTTCGTATTCAATCCGAGTGCCTTGTAGTACTTAAGGGCACCGGATTGGGTGTGTTCCGTTCGTCCCAAACCGCGGGACGCCGTGTACATCACATCCGAGTGCCTTGTAGTACTTAAGGGCACCGGATTGGGTGTGTTCCGTTCGTCCCAAACCGCGGGACGCCGTGTACATCACATCCGAGTGCCCCCATACACTTAAGGGCATTGGATTGGGTTTTCGTTCGCCCGAATCCGACAATCGCATATTTAAATGCGCCGGATTCGGGCGGCCACCTCGCGGGGCAAACCACGAGGCGTCGTTCGCATTCTATCGAAATGCCCGGTAGAATTTAAGTACGTCGAATCGAAGGCGCATTGGGAAGTCAAGACACGTCCCACGGTACAATAGCTCATTACTGTCCGGCAATCTCTCGATACCGAATTATATAGTGTTGTTTCGTGTGTGCGTATGGAGAGATAGTAGGGCAAATATCTGAGAGGATGTTGGGAGAGGAAATGACGCAATAGTGGAAGTTCGATCGGCATCCACGGGGCAAGACGAACCGGATGGACGGACACGGAAGTTCCGGCAAGGGTCGAGACGGGATGGACCGAAGAGTCGGGAGACTCGGGGCGGTCAGTGTCGGGAACCACCGGAACCAACGAGCTGTCAGACGCGGGACTGACGCGGTTTGAATATCGAGGCGGTTGAACGAACTCCTGATGGTGCGGCGTGCTCGTCGGGGGAGAGAATCGTTAGCGCAATGTTACGGCCGAACGACTGTTTCGGCGGCGATTGCCCGGAGAGTCGGCGGTGGAGGGATAAAAGAGACGTTCGTCGCCCGTTCGCCGGTTCACTTCGAGCGCGGGGATATGCGACGGGCGTACGGCTGGACGAGGACCATACTCACCGCGGCGGCGGTTGCGCTCGCGCTCGGGATGAGCCTCAGAGTGGTACTGACCGGGCTGTTCGTCGCGTTCATCACGTCGGAACTGCTTCCGGTTATCGTGTTCAACGTCTGTATGAGTGTCCTGGTCGGACGGTGGCTCCTCAGAGAGGTTCGAATCTATCCACCGAGACATCGACCGGAATCGCGTGGGAAAAACTATCGCCCGAGCTCGCCGAGTACCTCCCGACCAACTAGGTCGTCCGCTATCGACCGTCTTTGAGACCGTTTCTAACAGTTTGCACTCATGAGAGAGTCGAACGCGGCGGGGTCCTCCCAGAGTTCGCTCAGCGTTGCGGCCGCGAGATAGCGGGTCGGAGCAGCGACCCACTCCGTGGTAATGCTATCGTCGGGGGCGGGTGCCGCTGCCTCGAACCACCACGCGACGTACCGACCGTCGTCGAGTTTTGCGGTGGGATACATCTGCCCGTTCACGGCGACGTCCACGCGGGAGTCCGCCTCCACCTCGGGTGCATCCTCGGGACAATCGGCGACCAAAATCTCGATTTGGACGGTCCTTTCGGTCACGCCGACTCCCCCTCCTCTGTCGCGGCGAACTCGGCGACGCATGCGACAGTTGCGAATTCCATAGCAGACCCATCGACATTCACGTACAAGAAAGTCAGTCAGGCGCGTGTCTGACGCGAGCCGAATTAGATTCCAGCACTGGATACGCTTCCCGAGGGTGGCGACTTGGCCAATTCCACTTCTGTCCGTAAGCGTCAGTGCACGGAAGGCTGGAAAATTTTTCAGGTGAAATTTTTCCAAGGGGAGTAAGCGCCTGGGTGTCTTCGGAGGTCGAAGTGTGGGAGCGACGTCCTCGAAAGTGGGTTGCTCGACGTTAGTATGCTATACTAACCTGCGATTCACCGTCCAAACTGTCCCCCTCCACCAGAAAACTTATGCCGAAAATGGTGAGTTCTCGGAGTAGGTTCCAACTATGGTGCCACTACCGAAGCTGGTTAGCGGTGTTGTGTTTGTCTGTTCAACTATCTTCGTTCTGGCGTGTGTATTCGGTGCCGAGCCGGAAGATGATGGTGCGCTTTTCCCCGGTTGAATGACATATTTCTGGGAGATCGTGGCTCTTTCGATGTTGGCTTATTCGCTGATTAGTTTGCATCGGGAGTTCTGAGGTTTCGCTGTTCGTCAGATTTTTTGGCTATTCCTCCTGAGCCGTTCTCGCCTTCGCGCATAGATTCATGTGGGGTTGACGGAGGTGGTCTACCTCCGCTTGATTGATTAGGGTCTATTTGTCTCACTGCCTCATGTTGCACTAAGCGGGTGTGGACGGACTCCTAAGTGGTTCAGACTGCAGTGTTGCTACGCTGGAGTCGCTGTCCACCGAGTGATAACGGTAGTCGCCACCCAGCCACCGATTCGACCGCACACTAAACCGAATAGTGGAGTGAGAACAAGTATTACAACACTAAATACGACGAAAAATGCTATACTGGACGGTGATGGTGATGCAATCACAGTTGTCTCGATAGTGGAACTGACCGCCGCCACAATAGGTGTGAGTATCCCTACGATGCCACCGAGAAGTCCAGCGCGGAATCCAGCGGCATCTGGGTCTGTCGAACGGAGTGCGGCTATCACTCCTGCGATGAACGCTCCGAAAATCATGATGCCACCCCCGATGTCTGCCTTAGAATTCGGGAGCCAGTTCACGAGAACGGTGACTGGGAGTGAAGCGAGTGCGCCAATAAGCGCGAATCGCCATGCCGATGGGACAGCCCGGAGGGACAGCAGAGACATTCGTCTCTAGATATGGTCGAGAGTCATCATATAATCTTCGTAAGGGTGAAATGGGGTATTATTTATGGAAAGATAACGGTATTTTTAATTGTTCACTACGAGACTAGGTAGGCATGAGTAGCCAAGTCGCATTTGATCTTCGCCGTGCCTTACTCTATATTGCTGCCGCTACCGGATTAGCGGTCATTATTGGTATTCTCAAATTTGGCTCAATTGGGGGCGGAGTAGCACTCGGACTGGCAATCGGGATTGGCGCAACAATCGGTATTGCTTTTCTCGAAGTAGTTTCTCGTTATCGAAATAGATAAAATGTCCACAATGTTATACCTAGCAGACGTGGACGCACCCAATCTCGAGTGAAAGATTACAACTGAAACGCGGTTACTTACTACAGAGCGCGAGTCTAACAGTCGCTAACTCAGAGAGATGCTCGAAGCGCGGGCAATACTACAATGACACAGAACATCCCGACGAGTATCCCGAACAGTGTTCCATAGTACTGGGAGGCGGAGATCGGCAGTTGACTCATCAGAGCAGCCGTGCTGAGTGCCACGAACCCCACGAAAAAAATCATAAAAACAACTACGGAGGTCATTCCTGTTAATGGCTCTCCCAACCCCGGTATCTTCGCGCCGGGGGGTGTTCGAGAGAGCATCCAGATGATTATAAATACGATGACACCAACAGCTATCGCAAGCACAGAGAACTGCTCGAATGAGAGTATTTGAATCAAAGCCAACACCATCGCACTGGTGATAACCACTCCCGTCTCATGGTTCCTGAACCATGTTGCGACGGTCCTGTCTGGGCTCATGTTCTATTGGACTGTCGAAGGGTGGCGTATTAAATGCTGGATACGCAGTACTAGTCTACAACCGAGTTACGGCGGTCGCTGATGAAGCAAAACAGTTTCCTTGATTGCCGATATCACTGGATGCAGAACGTATATTTATCGATTAGCTCTTCGTTCGTACCCGATGGTAGCTACTGAATATATGATCGTGAGAACATTCACTACAAATCCAAAATTATAATATGGATTTGTGAAATCCTGATTAGAAAGTAGAACCATCAAATAGTATAGAGCACCCATTAAAATAACCGCCAATATACGAATATCTGGACTATACATCCTGCGCACTCGGTCTGGAATCACACTGGACATATATCCATAAACGAATTGAACCATACTAAAGATTAATTGGAGTCGATCCACTGCCGCTTATAC